>CAZCEG010000074.1:0-8810 GCA_964497275.1 uncultured Oceanicaulis sp. | reverse complement strand
TTCATAATGGCGTCTTTTTCGGCCTCGTCCTGCGCGTAGAGGGTCTTGGCCCCGACAGTGAGGCGATAGAGGGGCGGCTGGGCCATGAAGAGGCGTCCGCTCTCGATAAGGCCGGGCGTGAAGCGATAGAAGAAGGTGGCGAGCAGGGCCGCGATATGCGCCCCGTCCACGTCCGCGTCGCACATGATGATGACGCGCTCATAGCGCAGCTCATCCAGATCAAACTTCGAGCCCGGACGGGTGCCGAGCGCCAGCATCAGATCGGAAATTTCCTGATTGGCGGCGATCTTGTCGGGCGTTGCGGAGGCGACGTTCAGGATCTTGCCGCGCAAGGGCAGGATGGCTTGCGTCTTGCGGTCGCGCGCCTGCTTGGCCGAACCGCCCGCCGAATCGCCCTCGACGAGGAAAATCTCGGTGCCGTCCGCGCCGGAGGTGGAACAGTCCGCCAGCTTGCCCGGCAGGCGCAGCTTGCGCGTCGCGCTCTGGCGCTGGACTTCCTTTTCCTTCTTCTTCTTCAGCCGCTCCTCGGCGCGTTCCACCGCCCAGTCAATGAGGCGGGCGGCTTCCTTCGGCCGGGCGGCAAGCCAGTGGTCGAACCGGTCGCGGATCGCGTTCTCGACAAGGCGCTGCGCCTCCGGCGTGGAGAGCCTGTCCTTGGTCTGGCCCTGAAATTCCGGGTCCTTGATGAAGACCGAAACGAGCACGCCCGCCCCGCCCATCACATCGTCCGGCGTGATCAGCCCCGCCTTGCGGTTTCCGGCAAGCTCGGCATGCGCTTTCAAGCTCTTGGAGAGCGCGGCACGCAGGCCCGCCTCGTGCGTACCGCCTTGCGGGGTGGGCACGGTGTTGCAATAGGAGTTGGAAAAGCTGTCATGCTCGCCAAACCCGTTGGCAGAGAAGGCAACCGCCCATTCCACCGCGCCCATGCGTCCTTCGGCGCGGTCCACCCGGCCGGAGAAATTCTCCGTGACGAGGGCTGCGCCCCTGACCAGTTCGTCGAGGTGATCGGCCAGACCGCCGGGGAAGGAGAGCACGGCTTCGGCGGGCGTCGCTGTACCTTCGACGAGCTCTGCCGGGCAGGACCAGCGTATCTCCACACCCCGGCGCAGGAAGGCCTTGGAGCGGGACATGGCAAACAGGCGCGCGGGCTTGAAATGCGCGCGGCTGCCGAAAATCTCGTGGTCGGGCTTGAAGCGCACTTTCGTGCCGCGCCGGTTGGGCGCTGCGCCCAGCTTCTCCAGCCGCCCCAGCGGCGTGCCACGCGAGAAATTGAGGCCCCAGAGCGTGCGGTCGCGCGCGACTTCCACCTCAACCCGTTCCGAAAGCGCATTGACGACGGAGATCCCCACCCCGTGCAGGCCGCCTGCCGTCTGGTAGGACTTGTCGGAGAACTTGCCGCCCGAGTGGAGCGTGGTCATCACCACTTCCAGTGCCGACTTGCCGGGAAATTTCGGGTGATCATCGATCGGGATGCCCCGGCCATTATCGGTGACCGTGACGAAGCCCTCTTCATCAAGGCGCACCTCGATCCGGTCGGCGTGCCCCGCCACCGCTTCGTCCATCGCATTGTCCAGCACCTCGGCGAAAAGGTGGTGGAGCGCGCGCTCATCGGTGCCGCCGATATACATGCCCGGCCGCTTGCGCACCGGCTCCAGCCCTTCCAGCACCTCGATGGCCGATGCGTCATAGCCGCCAGAGGCAGGCGTTGACGGAGCGGGTCCAGGTTTCGCAGGCGCGGGCGCAGGCGGCGTGGCCACTGCCTTCACAGGCTCAGGCTCTACACGCGCAGCGGGCGAGGCGGGCTTTGGCGCGGGTGTGCCGCCGCCAAACAGGTCGTTTTGCGAATCGTGGGTCATCATTTTGCACCTTGCCCGACGCTGGCAGGGCAGGGGAAGCGCGAAGGGCTGCTATCAGCGCTCTTCGCGAGGCACAGGATTCATGTCACCGGCGGCGGCCGCCGTTCTCAGTGCGTCGTGAACCTTCTTGAGGAGTTTCCAGGACAACCGGCCGATAACCCCTTCGGGTGCCGGCACGGGCTGGATGTCGGGGCCGGGCCAGATGAAGGCATTCAGCTCGTCTGCGATGATGTAGCATTGCTGCGCGTCCAGCCCGACTGCCGCCGCGTAGGCTGAGGGGACAGCAACAAATTGCCTGCCTGGCGCTGGCTGGCTGTGGGTGATGGGCACGACATACACCGTGCGGTGCGGTCCATCATTTAATCCCACGATCACACAGGGGCGGGGCTTGGTGCCTTCGTCCTGCCCTGCTTGCCGGTCTGCATGCCATAGATAATTATAACGAATGATCTGCCCGTGTTGAGGCGGCGCAGGAATGGGCATCTAATCGTCCAGCAAGTAGTCGTGCTCTGCGTTGTCTTCATACACAGGTGCGGTGGTGATTTGATCCAGCACCGGCTCATCAAGATCGGACGCTTTCAGGACGGCACGTCCAGACGCGAGCGCTTCGAAGGTATGGACTGACATCACCACATTGGTGGCCCGTCCGTGTTTCTTGACGATGACGGGGCTGCGCATGGCTTCCATAAGGTAGTGACCGACATTCTGCTGCAGCTCTGTTGAGCTGACAGACCGGAATTTCTCCAGCTTGATGCTTTGATCGCCCATAAGTCCTCCACCGCGTTTGGGGAAACGCCAAAAATAGATAAAATAGATAAATATGGTGCCCGTCAAGATAAGCCAGGCCAATGCGCGGGCATTTGGTGAATGGCCCTACCGCCGGAACAATCCGCGCCGCTGGCAGGAGCGCAGCTGGGTGTCAAACCGGCGGGCATCGGCCTCCACCTGGTTGGCGGCGCGTTGCAGCCACGCCTTGGAGTTATGGGTGCCCCGATTATACCCGCCATGACCCTCATGATAGGCGAAATAGAGATTGCGCGGATCATCGAGCGAAATATTCGACAGGCGGCGGCTCATCGAGGCGTACCAGCCGATAAAGTCCACTGCATCAGCAAAATTGGTGCGGCGGGCCGAGCGGTTGCCGGTCTCGTTGCGATACCAGTCCCACGTGGAATCGAGGGCCTGCGCATAGCCTTGAGCGGAGCTGGCACGTGGCCCCGGCAGCACGATCAGGCGGCGCGTGCGCGGCGGGCGTGCATTGGCACGGAAGCTGCTCTCGCGCTTCACGAAGGCAAGCTGTGTGCCTTGCGAAATTCCCCAGCGGCGTTCAGCCCGCTCTGTGGCGCGCCGCCAGCTGGGATATTGGGCGAAGATGGAGCAGGCATTTTCTGCCTGAGCGGGCGGCGCACGATGGCTGCACGCCGCTGTTGCCAGCAGCACGGCTGCAAGGATGAGGAGAGTGCGCGCAATAACCATGACCGGGAGCTTGCCCGGTCATGGTTAAAGCCGATTTACCGTCGCTAGAAATTCATCCGTAGGACGAGGCGCAGGACGTGGGCGATGTAATCCTCGCGCATGTCCGCGTCATAGGCGAAGGTGAAGGTGGTATATTCAGACCCGGCCGACAGGCCGAGGCCTGCCAGAATACCTGCGCCCGGCATCTCGGATGCCCGCAGCGTGAAGGGCGAGCCGTTCTGGCCGAAGCGGGCCGTCGTCTCGGCGCCATTGCCCGAGAAGTCACCGCGATACCCGACGCGGGCATAGGGGAGCCACCAGCTGCCCGCACGCCGGTACATCCGGCCCACGGTGAAGGTCGCGCCGCCGGTGAGTGCTGACGTGGTGCGGCTATCAACATAAAGCGCGAGCTCGGCAGGCGTGTTGCCTTGCGCCACCTCGTTAAAGCCATCCTCGGTGATGGATAGGTAGGTCAGTGCCAGCTCAGGGCGCAGGATCCAGTCGCCAAGCGAGATGTCCCGGCCAGCCTGTAACGCCGCCGAGTAATGCCAGCCGCTCCACGACGCTGTCGTATTGCCGCCAAAGTTGCCGATCTGGATAAAGCGGTTCGTTTCGAAGCGATTGATACCGGCAGAGGCTGTCAGCGACACGTCCAGTGCGCCAAGATCAGCGGCCGCATAGGCAGAAAACTGGCCCATCAGCGCCGTCATTGGCTCGTGCGGGAGGCCGACTTGCTCGATGTCGCTGGCTGCGCCCGCGAGTGTCACACCCACGGCGTAGAACGGGCCCCAGGGCCGGTCCAGACCGACTGCCAAGCCCACGCCCTGACCGCGATAGCCCGGGCCGAATGTGGTTTCCGCGCGGTCGGCGAAATAGCCGAACTCCTGAATCCAGATGCCCGCCAGCTCGTCAGGCGACAGACGCGCGTTACGCAGGCGGGTCGACAGTGCGCCAGCCGCCGCGTCGTGGGCGGCGAGGGCAAACTGGATCGCGCTCGCGGCATATTCCGGCAGAAGCTGGTCGTAGGCCCGGTAGAAGCTGTCAGCATCGCGAATGGAGGCAATGGCATTGCCAAGCGAGGTGACATCTTCGAACAGCGAGATGGCCGCGTCGTATACGACAGCCCTGTTGGCATCGAGCCCGGCCTCGGCAGCGGTCTTGCGCGTGAGGCTCAGAACCAGCGCATTGGCGTTGTCGGGATCACGTTCCAGTGACGCGTTGTAGAGGAAGGGTGTGTCGACGGCATCAAGAATGACGTCATCCTCGGCGATGTTCAAAGTGCCCGCGGACAGAACCTGGAAGGTGCGTCCGGCTCCGATCAGTTCCGACAGCGACACAACCAGCTCGGACCCCGCTTCGAAATCGATGGCACCCGAAGCCACCAGCGTGTCTGTCGACCCTGAGTTTGCGCCGAGAACCAGATTGAGAGTGCCGCCGTCACCAAAGCGCGCAGAGGTGATGTCGATGCGATCGCGTAGCCCGATGGCCAGCGATCCGTCCTCGACGTCGAGGACAAGCTGCCCGTCACCACTATCGATATCGCCGGTGAAGTTCGCGCCGCGGACCACAAACTGGTCCATGCCTGCGCCAAAGGAGATGTTCCCGTTTATGCTGCCTGCAAGCAACTCGATTACATCGTCGCCATCACCCAGCAGGATATCGCCCGTGATTGAGGGCACCGGCGTGTTCTCGCCCGCCGCCCGGCTCTGCGAGATAGTCAGGCCAGCAGTCATGGCACGCGCATCAATTGCGATGAGCTCAGGGTTGGCGCCCTCAGCGCCGTTCTGGAGGGCGGTGATGATCGTACCAGTGTTCTCGATGCGCGTAAGGGCATCGGACTCGATCAGGATCGCCGTGGCACGCTGTCCGTCTTCAACAATCTGGCTACGTACAGTGCCGCTATTGACCAAGGCACTGATGGAAGCGCCTTGCTCGATATGGACGGCCGTAGCGCGCCCGGTGCCGTAGGCGCTGTCGGCAAAGCCATCGTCGGCGAAGCCGCGGAACGTATTGGCAATCAGATTGCCAGAATTGGTCAGGGTGGCCATTTGCGCACCATTCCCAATCACCACAGCGCGGGCGTGACCGTCGTAGGAGACGGCCGTCACCGAACCGGTGTTTTCCATGCCGCCTTCGACGAGGATTACAGCATGGATGGTGCCGTTCACGTCGCGTCCGGCGATCAGGAGGGCGGTGGAGTCCAGCCCATCAAACAGACCGTCAGCGCGCAAGACGCCATCATTAACAAAGCCAAATCCGCGCTCGACCGTGATGGTAGCGCCTTCTGCAGCGCCTTCGCTGGTGTCGGGTTCCTCGTAAACGACCTCCCCCAGCGTTATGTCACCCGTCGCTGCCTCGCCCGGGCGGATCTGAACTGCGGGAGCGGATCCGGTAACCGACACGTCCGCAGCGGCAGACAGATTCTCCCGGTCGCCCACAATGAAGACACCGTCACGGATGGAACCGGCAATGACGACTGCTCCACCGGTCAGGCGTGTATCTTCGGCAATCTCGCCGCCTGCGATATCGCGTGCTGCCAGTTGCTGGAATACGCTGGCCAGCGCCCGATCGCCGATCCGAAAGCCATTGGCCCGGACTGTGCCGCCGATCTGCAGCGCACCGTCGATATCGCCATTAACCTCGAGAGCGCGCGTTCCGGTGCCCAGCGATTGGACCACGGCGCCGTTACCAAGCCGGACGTCCCCCTGGATCGGACCATTAAGCGCCATCGCCACCGAATTTTCACCGGCGATCGACACCGTACCGTTGACCGTCAGATCGCCTACGAGGCCGGAGGAGACGTGGACGCCGAACGAGTCCTGGCCGACCACGCTGATATTGGAGCCCACCAGAAGCGACACGTCGCCAGTGAACGGATTGCCGCCTGGGGTGCCAACAAGCAATCCGGTCTTGCCAGTTTCGTCGGTGAGGGAATCAAGCGGCTCGTCCAGCGGGACTTCACCGCGCACTTCGCTGTCGCGCAGACCGATCACACCGGCGTGAGCAAAGCCGCCATTACGGCCGCCCTCCAGATGGACGCCGATGGCGCCATCCTGATCGTCTATATTGATCTGCGAGCCGCTGCGCGTCTCCAGCGTATTGTCGGAATCGACCACGACCGCCGGGCCGGGATTGCCCGTCAGCGTTACGCGCCCCGACGAGGTGATGACGATGTCGCCCGAGGTGGACGTACGCACCGGGCTGGTGCGTTCATTGTTGATTTCCTCGTCAGCAAAGGCAGAAGCCCCGGCCATCACGATCATGGATGCAGCAGCAAGCAGGCGACGGCGCATATATACCCTCCGGCGGAAATCCCCTCTGCCCGGGCGGACCCGGCGCAGCGTGCCTTTGGACGACTCTTAGACGATGCTTTTCGCCCCGTCGACCTTCCAGCCGCCCTTGTAATCTTTTGATGGCAGTCACGAAAAAGCCCGCCGGAGAACCGGCGGGCTTTTCTGCGGCCCGGACTGTAAGGCCTAGACCTTGTAGTAGAGCTCGAACTCGACCGGATGCGGGTGGTGTTCGATGCGGCTGACCTCTTCCATTTTCAGCGCGATATAGGCGTCGATCTGGTCGTCATCCATCACGCCGCCCTTTTTCAGGAAGTCGCGGTCAGCATCGAGATATTCCAGAGCCTCGCGCAGATTGCGGCTGACGGTCGGGATGTCTTTCAGCTCTTCGGGCGGCAGGTCGTAGAGATCCTTGTCAATCGCCTCGCCGGGGTGGATCTTGTTGGCGATGCCATCAAGACCGGCCATCAGGAGTGCGGTGAAGGTCAGGTAGGGATTGCCGGCCGGATCGGGGAAGCGTGCTTCGATGCGCTTGCCCTTGGGCGAGCCCACATAAGGAATGCGGATGGAGGCAGAGCGGTTGCGCGCCGAATAGGCGAGCAGGACCGGTGCTTCATACCCCGGCACCAGACGCTTGTAGGAGTTCGTCGTCGGGTTGGCGAAGGCGTTGATCGCGCGGGCGTGCTTGATGATGCCGCCGATATAGTAGAGGCACATTTCCGAGAGATCGGCGTATTTGTCGCCGGCAAAGAGCGGTTTGCCGTTCTTCCAGATGGACTGGTGCACGTGCATGCCAGAGCCGTTATCGCCATAGACGGGCTTGGGCATGAAGGTCGCGGTCTTGCCGTAGGATGCGGCCACGTTGTGGACGATATACTTATAGAGCTGCATCCGGTCGGCCATGTTGACGAGGGTGGAGAATTTCATCCCCAGCTCGTGCTGGCTCGGCGCCACTTCGTGGTGGTGCTTTTCCGGCTCAAGGCCGAGCTCGCGCATGACGGCGAGCATCTCGGTGCGCATGTCCTGCGCCGAATCGATCGGCGGAACCGGGAAATAGCCACCTTTCGGACCCGGACGGTGGCCCAGATTGCCGCCTTCCATCATGGTGCCGGAGTTATACGGGCCTTCCTCGGAGTCCAGCACGTAGCCGGTCTCGTTCTGGGCGGTTTTCCAGCGCACATCGTCAAAGACGAAGAATTCGGCTTCCGGGCCGAAATACGCCGTGTCGCCGACACCGCTGGCGGCCATGTAGGTCTCGGCCTTCTTGGCGGTCGTGCGCGGGTCGCGATTATACGGCTCGCCGGAGATCGGGTCGTAGATGTCGCAGAACACCGCGAGGGTCGGCTCCTGGAAGAACGGATCGACGAACGCGCCTGCGACATCGGGCTTCAGGACCATGTCGGACTCGTTGATGGCCTTCCAGCCGGAGATGGAGGAGCCGTCGAACATCTGGCCGTCTTCGAAGAAGTCGGGGTCCACCATCGACTTGTCGAAGGTCACGTGCTGCAGCTTGCCCTTCGTGTCGGTGAAGCGCAGGTCCACATACTCGATATTCTCGTCCTTGATCTTCTTCAGAATGGCGTCTGACATGGATAACCTCTTTCGGGTTGGCTGATGCGCCGGGTTGTCGGCGCGTTTGGTCATTGGCGGCAGGGGTAGAGCGCCTAGAGCGCGTCGTCGCCCGTTTCGCCGGTACGGATGCGGATGGCGGTCTCGACGGGCAGGATGAAAATCTTGCCGTCGCCGATGCGCCCCGTCTGGGCTGCGTTCTGGATCGCTTCCACCGCAGCATCGACGCGGCTATCGGGGATCACGAGCTCGATCTTGATCTTCGGCAGGAAGTCCACGACGTATTCGGCGCCGCGATAAAGCTCTGTATGGCCCTTCTGGCGGCCAAAGCCCTTCGCCTCGGTGACGGTCAGGCCCTGCAGCCCGATTTCCTGAAGGGCTTCCTTCACGTCATCGAGCTTGAACGGCTTTATGATAGCCTCGATCTTCTTCATGAAGCAGGTCTCCTTGATGACCGTGACGCTTAGCCCATCGCGTGTCACCCTCAAGGATATCCGGCTGGCGCGCGGGCCGCGTGATCAGGTGTGCTTAATTTTGAGGCGCGAATGTTTGATATGCGGGCAATAGCGTTTGGCTGGACGGCAGGCGAGCTGGTAACAACAGCGCAGATGCGTGCCGCTGACGCCCATGCCATCGCATC
>CAZCEG010000073.1:0-9501 GCA_964497275.1 uncultured Oceanicaulis sp. | reverse complement strand
CAGCACGATGGCCCAGACCCAGCTTTGCGGATCGATCAGGGGCGGCAGGCCACCCGCTTCCGGCACCAGTGTCGAGATCAGCCAGTAAAGTGCCCATTGCACGACGATGAAGTAGGCGAGCATGCCCGTCGGGGCGGTCCAGATGGCCTTGCGGTCGCGATAGAGGAAATAGCGGTGGACGAGCGGCCCGCTCCAGCCGAGCTGACGCCAGCCCATGAAGGAAATGCCCAGCATCCAGCGCGATTTCTGACGCACCGCGACATCCATCTTGTCGGGGAAGAACTCGCGCGTGCAGACGAGCTCGCGGCGGGTGCGCCTTTTGCCTTCCGGCGTCGTCACTTTCACCTTGGCGAAATAGCGCACGAAGGTGGACTTGAACCCCGCCTCGAACAGGCGATGGCCGATATCATAGTCTTCCGTCAGGCTGTCCGTGTTGAAGGGCAGGTTGTCGCGCTCGGCATTGAGCAGGTCGATCACCCGGCGCGAGAGCGCGGTAGCGACACCGGCGGACGGCACCTGCCCTGTCATGTGGGCGCGGGCAACGAGATCCTTGGAGTGCCATTCGGCAAACTCGTCCATGTAATGCCCGGCCACCAGAGCATTCCACGGGCGCGGCATGGAGAGGACCGGCAGCTGCACCATGTCGGCGCGCGCCAGCCACGCATTCATCACGCGGAAGGAGAGCGGATGAATGACGTCCTCGCTGTCATGCATGATGAAGGCGTCATAGCGCTTGCCCGTCTCCGCCTCGCGCGCCAGCACGTTCTGGATGATCCAGTTCAGGCAGTCGGCTTTCGAGGTGGGGCCGGGATGGCCGACATTGGCGCGGTAGACATTGGGGTGGCGTGCGACCAGCGCATCCGCCTCGCGGATCGTGTCCAGGTCATTGGGATAGACACCGATGAAGATGTCGTAGGCCTTATAGTCCAGCTCTTCGATCGTGTGATCGACCATGCGTGCGATCACGTCGGATTCCTGCCAGGCAGGGATCAGCACCGCCAGCCGCCGCTCCGGCATGGCCCGCAGCGCCTGCACCGAGGGTATCCGCCGGAAGGGACGCAGCAGCAGATTCTGCAGCGACAGCACCCAGAAATAGAGATCAACGAAGGTATCATCGACCGAGGACACGAAGATCATCAGCGCGGCGTAGACCGTCGCCCAGGAGAGAACCATCCAGTAGATGCGGACCGCTTCGCCAAACCCTTCGCGGGTGGCCGGATCGGCCGCCCAGTCCTGCAACCCGGCAATGAAGGGACCGATCAGGCCCGCAACCGCGATGACACTATCCACACCCGTTCTCCCCTCACGCCGTGTCGCACCCCTCTGTCGGTCCGGAGCCCCTCAGCCCCGGCGGATGGTTTATGCGGCGTTTACATTTGTTAATACACGTTCCGGGCGCTCGCGGACAGGCACAAGAACGGGCTCCGCCCGGCTTGTAATGCGCGCGCCTGCCGTAATGATTCTGGCGATGCGTTCAGCCGCGCGGCCATCGCCAAACGGGCTTTTTGTGACCGCCATGCGGGCATGCAGGCGCGGTGAACCGAGAAGGCGGGACGCTTCGCGGACAATCCGGTCGGTGCGCGATCCGACGAGCTTGGCCACACCGGCCCGCACTGCTTCGGCGCGTTCGGTCGTCTCGCGCAGGATCAGCACCGGCACACCGAAGGTGGGGGCCTCTTCCTGCACCCCGCCAGAGTCCGACAGGACAATGTGGGAGGCTTTGAGGACCGCGATGAAGTCATGATAGGCGAGCGGGTCGGTCAGCGTGATGCGCGCCTCGCCCGCCAGCGCTGCCGTTACCGGGCCGAGCACGCGCGGATTGGTATGGGTCGCCACAATGAAATGCACATCCGCGAACAGGTCGCGCAGGCGGATGATCGCCCGGCAGATGCGTGCCGCGCCCTCATCCCAGTTCTCGCGCCGGTGCACGGTAACAAGCGCGATGCGCGAACCCGGCGCGATGTTGTCCAGCACGGCCGGGCGGGCGGCGACACGGGCAATCTCGGTCACGGCATCAACCACCGTATTGCCCGTCAGCCGCACCTTGTTGGGGTCAATGCCTTCGCGGCGCAGATTGCGCACACCGGCAGGGGTCGGGGTGAAATGGTCCCTGGCGATGCGGGCGATGAGCTGGCGGAAGCCTTCTTCGGGGAAGGGCGATTCCAGATCGCCCGAGCGTAGGCCTGCCTCGACATGGCCGACCGGGATGCGCAGGAGGAAGGCAGCCTGCGCGGCGGCGAAAGCCGTCGCCGTGTCGCCCTGCACAATCACATAGTCTGGCATGTCGCGGCGGAAGCGCTCACCCAGAGCGTCCATCAGACGCGCGGTGAGCGAAGCCAGGGAGGAGCGGTCCCAGTCCAGATCGAGACGGGTATCGGGCGTGATGCCGAACACGTCCAGAGCCTGATCGGCGAGATGACCGTGCTGGCCGGACGCAATCCAGCGCACCGTGACGCCAGCCATGCGGGAGAGCGCCTTGTGGACCGGCGCAAGCTTGACCACTTCGGGGCGTGTGCCTGCAACGATGTCGATGATCATTTCATTACCCCCGCTGGTCCCGCATCCGGCTTGGCGCCAGCGCGAAAGCCAGAACCCCGCGTCCTGACGAGGACTAGAGCTAAGGGGCAAGTTTGCTGAAAATTAATCCTGATTGCGGCGAGAAAAGGCCAACAATTCCAGTCAGATCGCGTTCATCTCCCGTTCATCGCCGCCCAAATGTCCCGCAAGTGCCTGATAAAGCTGGCGCAGCGCAGCGCGCGTCACAGTTGTAGCACGCTGGAACGCGCCTCTTTCTCGCCCGATTAGGGGCAAGGCGCAGGCCTCAATGGACCAGTGATCATGCGGGAAGGATGGTGGAGCCGAGCGGGATCGAACCGCTGACCTCGTCATTGCGAACGACGCGCTCTCCCAACTGAGCTACGGCCCCATCGCGAGCGCAGGGAGGTAGTGCCGGGGAGGGGTCGTTGTCAAGCCGCCGATGGACTCTGTCCGAAGGCCCGCCCGATGTTTCCTTGACGCGCGCGGGCACACTCCCATAGTCGGGCACAGGGCAACGCCGGGGAATCGCATGTCAGGAGCCGGACACGGCCTATCAACACACGGCTTCATGCCCCACGGCATGTGTTATCTGTGGGAACCGTCCATACTGTGGACCCACGTGGCCGCCGACGCCGTGATTGCGCTCGCCTATTTCTCGATCCCTGCGGCGCTCGCCATTTTCTCGCTCCGCAGACCGGACCTGGTCTATCGGCCCGTGCTCTGGCTGTTCGTGGCCTTCATCGTGCTGTGCGGAACCACGCACCTGTTCTCGATCTGGACGGTCTGGAACCCGGACTACCAGATACAGGCCGTCATCAAGGGCGCAACCGCCATCGTCTCGCTGGCAACGGCTGTGGTCCTGTGGCCGCTCCTGCCGCGCGCGCTTGTTCTGCCCTCGACGCAGCAGCTGAGTCGAACCAACGAAGCCCTGCAGGCCGAGATTGGCCGCCGGGACGTGGCTGAAGCAGAGCTGATGGCGATGACGGCGGGTCTCGAGCTGCGCGTGAAGCAGCGCACTCGTGAGCTGGAACGCGCCAACACGGCCCTGCGCCAGTTTGCAGCCACCGCCGCGCATGACCTGCAGGCACCCTTGCGCCATGTGATGCTGTTCTCGCAATTGCTGGAACAGGAAGAGGCCGCAAAGCTCTCAGATGAGGGGCGCGCGCATCTGGAGAAGGTACGGCAGGGCGCGCAGCGTGCGCAGACGCTGATCCGGGTGTTGCAGGAATATGCCCAGCTGGTGAACCGCCTGCCGGAGATGCAGGGCATTACCCTGCCCGACATACTCGAGCGCGTGCGCACCAGTCTCGACGAGGAAATCGCCGCAAGCGGTGCCGTGATCGAAGCCGGGCGCATACCCCGCCTGATGGGCGATCCCGTGCTTTTGACCCAACTTTTTGAAAATCTGGTTTCCAATTCCATAAAGTACCGCAGTGAGGCTGCACCCGTCATCACGATCAGCGCTGGCAAGCCCGATGCTGACGGCATGGTGGAACTGACATTTACCGATAACGGTATTGGCATTGAGCCACGTCATGCCGGGACAATCTTCGAGATGATGAAACGTCTGCATGACGCGGCCCGTTATCCCGGCATGGGCGTTGGTCTCGCCTTCTGCCGGCAGATCGTGGAGAGCCATGGCGGCGAGATTTGGCTGGACGAAACCCACCTTAAGGGGGCACGCTTCAGGCTGACCTTGCCCGTTGCCGGCCAGCGGCGCGGGGATGGGCGCGATGACAGCGCGTCCGCGAAGCAATGATGGAGGCTGACATCGCCACGAATCTGAGACTGCTTCTCGTGGAAGACGATGAAAGCGATGCGTTCCTGACCAAGCGCGCCTTTGCCGATATCCGCGGCGCGAACCTGATGCATGTGCCCGGCGGTCAGGCGGCCCTCGATGCGCTGAAATCGGCGCGCTTCGACCTGATGCTGCTGGATCTGAACATGCCGGGCCTGTCCGGGCATGAGGTCCTGCGCACGGTGAGAAATCCCGACAACGGCGATCTGGTGCCCATCATCGTCTTCTCGTCTTCCAATCACCCGGGCGATGTCGAGCAGGCCTATGAGGCCGGCGCCAACGCATACCTGCGAAAGCCCGACAGCCTTGGCGGCTATCAGCAGGTGGCCGATGCGGTGTGCCGCTTCTGGCGCGATCACGTGCAGTTTCCCGGGCGTCACTAGGCAGTTCGGCTTGCCCTTGCGGACGAGGCGCGGCTAGACAGGGGCCAATCATTCACTAGCCCCGCCGGAGCCCTTCATGTCACTTGGTCAGGCGCTGATCATCTATTTCATCGTGCCACTGTTGAACCTTCTGGTTCTGGTGGTCTTCATCAATGTCATCATGAGCTGGCTGGTAGCCTTCAACGTGGTCAATCCGCGCAACCAGTTCGTCAACACGGTCTGGCGCATCACCAACGCGATCACCGAGCCGATCCTGTCGCCGATCCGCCGCGTCTTGCCCCCGCTCGGCGGGATCGACCTCTCCCCCATCATCCTGCTGCTCGTGATCTTCTTCGTGCGCGAATGGGTGATCCTTGGTCAGCTCTATCCGCTGCTCGGCTAGACATGACACGCCCCGCCTTCGTCCAGCCCCGTGACGGCCTTGCCACGCTGATTGATGGCAAGCTCGCTGCGACCGCCATTGACGCCGCTGTCGCCGCAAGTGCGGCCGAACTGGCCGCACGCCTTGGCCGCAAGCCGTGCCTCGCCGTGGTGCTGGTGGGCGATGATCCGGCGAGCGATGTCTATGTGCGCAACAAGGTGCGCCGGACCGAGGCGGCCGGCATGACTTCGCTGGAGCATCGCCGCCCCGCCAGCCTGTCGCAAGCCGAGCTGATCGCGCTTGTCCGCAGCCTCAATGACGATGACGGCGTGGACGGCATTCTGGTCCAGATGCCCCTTCCCGCGCACATGGATGCCCGCGCGGTGGTTGAAGCCATCGACCCGGCCAAGGACGTGGACGGGCTGACCGCCACCAGCGCCGGGCGGCTGGTGCTCGGCGCGCCGGGCCTGCGCCCCTGCACTCCTGCCGGATGCGTGTGGCTGGCGAAAAAGGCGCTGGGTGACCTTTCCGGGCTGAATGCAGTGGTGATCGGCCGGTCCATCCTGGTCGGCAAGCCCGCCGCCCTCCTCCTGCTGGAGGAAAACTGCACGGTCACGCTTGCCCATTCGCGGACGCGCGATCTCGCGTCCTTGTGCCGCTCTGCCGACATTCTGGTAGCTGCCACGGGTCGCGCCGAAATGGTGAAGGGCGACTGGATAAAGCCCGGGGCGCTGGTGCTCGATGTCGGCATCAATCGGGGCTCGAACGGGCTTGTCGGTGATGTCGCCTTCGACCAGGCCTCGCGTCACGCCGGATACATCACACCGGTGCCGGGCGGCATCGGGCCAATGACCATAGCCATGCTGCTGGTCAACACGCTGCGGGCCGCCGCGGCGAGGGGCGGTCACGCCTTCACCGATCCCCTGGCGGGATAAACAAGACCTTTACAGTTTGCTAACCGAGAGGCCCTAGCCTGAAAGGGCAAAGGGTGTTGCAAAAATGAATCAGAGCCTGCGTGTCCTCCATGTCGAAGACGATTTCGCCGACGCCATGCTGTTGCAGCAGGCGCTGTGCGATGCTGGCGGATACGATCTTGAGCTCGAGGTTGTTCGTACGCTCAGCGATGCCAAGCGCAAGCTCGCCCGGCGGCACTATGATCTGATGATCATTGATCTGCGCCTGCCCGATTCCATCGATCCGGCCGACACGGTGCGCACTGCCGAAAAAATTGCCAATGGCACGCCCTTCCTGATCCTGACCGGTTCAGCGCGGGTGGACGCAGAAACGCTGGGCGCGCACCTGAACATTCTCGACAAGAACGAGTTCTTCAACGGCAAGGACCGCACGGCGAGCTTCCGTCTGCTGCGCAAGGTTCAGGACGCCGCCGAGGACACGCTGCACCTTTAGGTCAGACGGCTTTTCCAGCGCCCGGCGCGCTCTATGTCTGGGGTCATGACCCTGACCCTTTCCAGTTTCGAAGACGGATACCGCGCGATCATTGTCGGCGCATCCGGTGGCATTGGCGGCGCATTCGTGCGCCATCTGGCGGGCGATCCGCGCTGCGGCGAGGTGTTTGCCCTCTCGCGGTCGGGCAGCGCACCGCAAGGGCAGAAAATCACGCCCGGCTCGATCGATCTGGAAGACCCGGCCACAATCGAGCCGGCGATGGCCGCCGCGTTCGAGGCTGGCCCTGTCCATCTTGTCATCGTCGCGAGCGGCATGCTGCACGGGGATGGCATATCGCCTGAAAAGACCTGGCGGCACATGGACGCAAGTGCCTTTGCCCGCATTTTCGCCGTCAACACGACCGGGCCTGCGCTCGTGGCCAAGGCGGTGCTCGACCGCCTGCCGCGCGAAGGCAAGTCCGTCATCGCGGCGTTGTCTGCGCGCGTCGGCTCCATCTCCGACAACCGGCTTGGCGGATGGCACGCCTATCGCGCCTCCAAGGCGGCGCTGAACCAAGTCATCCGCACCTGCTCGGTGGAGCTTGCCCGCAAGCGCCCGCAAGGCCTCATTGTGGGCCTGCACCCCGGCACGGTCGAGACGGCACTGTCTGCGCCGTTTCAGGGCAATGTGCCCGACGGCAAGCTCTTCACGCCGGATTACAGCGCAGGGCGCCTGCTTGAAGTCATCGACACGCTGACCGCCGAACAGTCCGGCCGCTGCTTCGACTTTGCAGGCGAAGAAGTCGCGCCCTGACCGATCAGCTCACTGCCCTGTCGCGGCCTTTCCAGTAAGGTTCGCGCAAGACGCGCTTCAATATCTTGCCCGTGGGGTTGCGCGGCAGGGCGTCGATGAAATCGACGCTCTTTGGCACCTTGTAGGCGGCAATGCGCTCTTTTGCGTGCGCGATCAGCGCTTCGGGCGTCACATCCGAGCCGGGTGTCTTTACGACCACGGCTTTCACCGCCTCGCCCCAGCGCTCGTCCGGCACGCCGATCACAGCCACATCGGCCACGCCCGGATGGGAGAAGAGCGCATTTTCCACCTCCGCCGGATAGATATTCTCGCCGCCGGAAATGATCATGTCCTTCACCCTGTCATGGATGAAGAGATAGCCATCCTTGTCGAGATAACCGGCATCGCCTGACCTGAACCAGCCCTCGGAATTGATCGCCTCTGCCGTGGCATCGGGCCGGTTCCAATAGCCTTTCATCAGGCTGGAGCCGCGTATCCACACCTCGCCCACCTCGCCTTGCGCTACAGGCTTGCCATCGTCTCCCACAACGCGGATCTCGATACCGGCATTGGGCTTGCCGGCCGCGCGCAGCTTGCCGCGCGAGGGGTCATGATCGGCCGGTGGCAGGTGCACCGCCGCGCCATTGGTCTCGGTGAGGCCATAAAACTGCAGGAAGCCGCACTCGAAAATCTTCGCCGCTTTCAGCAGCAATTCCTCGGCAATTGGTGATGCGCCATAGGCAATCAGCCTCAGGGACGAGAAGTCGCGCGGCTTCATGGCGCTCGCCTGCACGAGGAACAGGATCACCGCGGGCACGAAGAAGCTCGTCTGCACCTTGTGCTGCTCGATCAGGTCGAGTATCGCGACAGGATCCACCTCGCGCACGATGATATTCGTTGCCGCCTGATAGAAGCCGAGTAGCGCCCAATTCGTGCCCGCCACATGGAAATAGGGCATGGCGACGAGGTTCGGATCGCCCGGCTGCCATTTCACGAACCCGTCTTTCAGGCCCTGCTCGAAGAGGGAGAGATAGGCGCCGTGCGAGAGCACCACACCCTTGGGATGGCCCGTCGTGCCCGAGGTGTAGAGCTGGAGCACGTCTTCCTTCGGGTCCGTCGCCAGCATCGGATCGGTGTCAGACTGGCTGTCCCGCCACGCGGCATAGCCCTTCCACTTGGAATGCCCGCCATCAAGCGCGATGACAGTGCGCAGTGAGGGCAATGAGGGCAGAAGCCCCTCCACCAGCGGGTAGTATTCGGCGTCCACGAACAGCACGGTGACGCCCGCATCCTTCAGGATGAAGAGGATTTCCGGGGCCGCCAGCCGCCAGTTCACGCCGGTCAGCACGCATCGCGCCTTGGCCGCCCCAAACAGAAGCTCGGCGAAATAATCGCTATTCTTGCCAAGATGGCCAATGCGCGTGCCGGGCTTTGCCTCCAGCGCGATCAGCCCGTTGGCAACCCGGCTGGCATGGGCGTCCAGCGCCGCATAGCTCGTCCTGCGGTCCCCCAGAACCTGCGCCGTGACATTGCCATTGATGCGCGCCTGCTGGCGCAGGACGTCGGCCATGGAAACGAGCTGCCCCGCATCGATCATTCGCGTCTCCTCCCTCTTTTCGGGTGGAGCTCATCATCCCACCCCGGCCACTAACGGGCCTTTGATGCCGCGATGATAGGCAAAGCAGGGCGAAGGGGAAGGGGGTGGGTTTGTTTGGTGGAGTGAGGGATGGCGGCAAACAGCGATGAAAATTTAAAATTACTCTAGAACTGACACTCTAAACTGACCGCAATCCAATTAAGTTCACTGATATCAATATCATCGAGGCCACAAATATAATTATACCTCGTTCTATCGCCGAATGCGTGTCGAGCAGCATTTTCATCTCATCGTGCGATGAAACCGAGCGTTCGTACGTTTTTGCACTTTTTGAAAGGTGAAATATGCTGCCCAGAGCTAAAATGGCCGCTGCCACTCCTACAACAACAAAAACGATGTGAATGTAAAAAAAGAACTGATCCATGATGTGTGCCCAGCCGTGTCAAACTTAATTTTTGCGAACTTTCACATGATAAGAAAATTTAATCACGGCAAAAATTGATGTCAGGAAAATGGTGCCGCTTGCGTGACTCGAACACGCGACCTACGCATTACGAATGCGTTGCTCTACCAGCTGAGCTAAAGCGGCTTTGCCACGTCGGAAAACGGGCGGGTGCGGGGGCGAGGCGGACGGCCCCTTCCCGGC
>CAZCEG010000072.1:0-9503 GCA_964497275.1 uncultured Oceanicaulis sp. | reverse complement strand
GAATGCGTTGCGGAACTATAGAGGCATGGGTCACCCGCATGCGCGGGTGATGACAATCGCCCCAAAACATCCCCCGCTGGCATGTCGCGCGCGCTGCGCTAGACAAAGGCCAACCGGCCCTGAGGCGGAGCGCCGCGTTGCGCATCGCCGCGATTTGCCTGAATGACGAGGCCCATGAGCAATCCTGCCCTTACCCGTGAAGAAAAGGCCCGGCTCGGCGCGCTGCTGGCGGGCTGGGGCAAGGCGGGTGCGGGGCCGTCGCGCGTGGCGAGCCTTGCCGGCATCGCCCAGTACGCGCTCTTCATCGGCTTTGCCTGGAATGCAGCTGGCGCCGTCGCGGCGCTGGTGGATGGCTCCGCCATTGCCGGCTTCCTCCTCTGGGCGGCGGGGTTTGCAGCGCTGCGGGCCGTTGCTCAGGCCATCGAGACCCGCGCAGGCTTTGAGGCGTCTGCCCGCGTGCGCGCCCATGTGCGCGGGGCTGCCGCCGCTGGCATTGCCGCGCGCGGGCCCGCCTTCACCGAGCGGCAGGAGACGGGCGCGCTCGGCTCTGCCCTCATCGATGCGGTGGAAAAGCTGGACGGCTATTTTGGCCGCTACCGGCCTTTGCTGCCCGTGATCGCGGGCGCGCCGCTGATCATGACGTTGGCCGCCTTCACCCAGAGCTGGGTCGCGGGCGCGATCTTCCTCGTCACCGCGCCCCTCCTGCCGCTTTTCATGGCGATTGTCGGCGGCGCAGCGGCAGCCGCCAGCAAGGACCAGCTTGCCGTGCTTGCCCGCCTCGCCGGGCGCTTCAATGACCGGCTGCAGGCTCTACCGCTGCTGAACGCGTTCAACGCGGCAGAGCGCGAAGCAGAGGGTTTGCGCGCCGCAGCGGAACACTTCCGTGTGCGGACGATGAAGGTGCTCAGGCTCGCCTTCCTCTCATCGGCGATCCTTGAATTTTTCGCGGCGCTGGCGGTGGCGGGCGTCGCCATCTATGTCGGCTTCTCCCTGCTGGGCGAGATGCCTTTTGACACCGGAGAAACAATAACCCTGCATCAGGGGTTATTCGTGCTGATCCTCGCGCCGGAGTTTTACATGCCGCTGCGCCGGCTTTCGGCGGCCTATCACGACCGCGCGGACGCAGAAGCGGCCGCTGGCGTACTGGAATCGGTACTTTCGATAGGTGAAATCACCCCCTCGGGACATATCGCTGTCCCCTTCAGACAAGCGCCGCAGATAGAGCTGACAGGTGTCAGCAGCATTTATGCCGATGGCAGGGTGGGTCTGCCGCCGGTCAGCATGGTGCTGAAATCAAACGTGATTTCGGTTATCTGGGGTCCGTCGGGCTGTGGCAAGTCCACCCTCCTCAAACTCCTCATGGGCTTTGCTCCGGCAAGCTCTGGCGAGCGGCGGATAAATGGTGAAGTCGTGTCTGAAGGTCTGGCCGCAAGGGCCGGATGGATAGGGCAGAACCCGCGCCTCTTTCACGGCACGATCAGGGATAACATCACCCTGCATGACCCCAGCATCAGCGAGGCGATGATCCACGCTGGCATCGAAAAAGCGGGGATATCCGAACTCGTCTCCCGCCTGCCGGACGGGATCGATACCCCGCTCGGTGAGCGGGGCTTTGGCCTCTCGGGCGGGCAGATCCAGCGGGTGGCGCTGGCGCGGGCGCTGGCGCGCGATATGTCCCTGATTTTAATGGATGAACCGACCGCGCATCTCGATGGCGAGGCCGAGGCCCGCTTCCTCGACGTGCTGAAATCCATCGCGCCGGGCCGCACGCTTGTCATCGCCAGCCACAGCCCCGCCGTACGCGCGATTGCTGATGAAATCATCGATCTGCCGACACTCGTGGCGGAGGCAGGCCAATGAAAACGCTTGCCTTTTTCCTCGCCCTTGCCCGGCCGGACCGCTGGTGGCTGCGCCTTGGCGCGGTGCTCGCCGTGATCACCTTGCTCTCCGGCATCGGGCTTTTGTCGCTCTCGGGCTGGTTCATTACCGCTGGCGCGATTGCCGGTGCCGCCGGAATGGGCAGACAATTCAACTTCCTGTTTGCCTCAGGCGGCGTGCGCGGCTTTGCCCTGACCCGTACGCTTGGCCGTTATGCCGAGCGATTGGCGACCCATGAGGCGACGTTCCGCATCCTTGCCCGCCTGCGCCTGTGGGTGTTTGAAACCGCAGCGCCTCTGGCCCCTGCGCGCCTTGGGGGCTTGCGGTCGGGCGATCTTCTGTCGCGCGTGACCGGCGATGTGGATGCGCTGGACGGGCTTTATCTGCGGCTCGTGGCGCCGGTGATCGCGGCGGCGGCCGGCGCTATCTGTGTGATCATATTGCTGATTTTCACCGCCCCTCTCGCCATTCCCGGCGTGATTGGCCTCTTTGTGCTGGCCGGAATTGGCCTGCCTCTGCTCGCGGCGAAGCTCGGCTCCCGGCCCGGCGAGACAATCGCCGCAGCACAGAGCGCCGCGCGCGCCGAAAGCGCAGACCTCGTCTCCGGCCTGACCGAGCTGAAGGCCTATGGCGCTGAACATACGGTGCTTTCAAGGCTGGAGGCCGCAAGCGCGGGCTGGATCACCGCGCAGCGTCGGCTGGCTCACCTCGCACTGATGAACGGCGCTTTCCTTGCCCTTTCCGGCCCGCTGAGCTTTGTCGTGGGCTTTGCTCTGGCGGCGGCTTCGGGCGCTTCACCTGCAATTGCGGCGCTTGCAGGCTTTGTCGGCTTTGCGCTCTTTGAGGCGGCAGCCCCGCTGGTGCAGGCAGGCGAACTGTACGGGCGCACGCTTGCCAGCGCCAAGCGGCTGAAAGAGCTCGATAATATCACCCCTGCGGTCATCGCTCCGGCTGCGCCAGAACCGGTGCCACAGCGCTGGGATATCGAGCTTCACGATGTGCGCTTCACCTATCCAGGTGCCGCCACGCCCGCGCTGAATGGCGTGTCCCTGAGCCTGCCTGAAGGCGGGCGGCTTGCGCTCGTCGGCGCGTCGGGGTCTGGAAAGTCCAGCCTTGTCAGGCTGTTGATGGGTTTCTACGCGGCGAACAGCGGCGAGATACGCCTTGGCGGCGTGCCGCTATCCCGGCTCGATCCGGCAGACGTGCGTACGCGTTTTGCCCTTGTGGACCAGCGCGCAGACCTTCTTTCCACCACGGTGCGGGCCAATCTCGCACTCGCCAACCCTGACGCCAGCGAGGACACGATGTGGACCGCGCTGGAGCAGGCGCGGGCGGCAGATTTCGTGCGCGCGCTTCCCGATGGCCTCCTCACCTGGATTGGCGAGGAGGGAAAGCTGGTGTCCGGCGGTCAGGCGCGCCGCATCGCGCTGGCCAGAGCCTTCCTGAAAGATGCGCCCATCCTCTTGCTGGACGAGCCAACCGAAGGGCTGGACGCGGCCACGGAAGCCGAGTTCCTCGATGCGCTTGATGGCTGGCTGGAGACCGATCCGCGCCGCGGCGTCCTGATCGTCACGCACCGTCCGGCCCTGCTCTTGCGCGCGCGAGAGATTGCCGTGCTGGACGATGGCAGGCTTGCCGAGCACGGCCATCTTGCTGATCTCAAAGGCGCAGGCGGCGCGTTTGACCGTCTGTTCGGGGCGCGGTTCTGATCGGTAACTACCGCCAGAACTGCCACCACGGATCGGGCTCGGGCTGATGGATGCCCAGCCACTCACGCACCTGTGCGATGGCGGGCGCGAGGCGCTCCCAGGCTGGCACATAGCTGATGATCCACGCATCAGCCGCGGGCCAGAATACCGACAGCACGAAGGCCCCGACAAACACCGTGACCAGAATGGTCACGATCGGCCGCAGCACATCAGCGATGAATTTGAACAGGCCCCCCATCACGCGTCTCCTCCGCAGGATTTCGGCCCCACTCTAGCCAGCCGCAAGCTGAACGGCGAGTGAAAAGCCAAAAGGCGTTCTGCTCATTGCGCGCCGTGGCGGCGCAGCGTTCTGCGGGCCTTTAGAACGTCGCGATAAAGGGCAGCATAGCGGTCGGCCATGCCGGGAAGGCTTGCCTCATGGCTCCTGGCCTGCCGGTAGGCCTTGCCTGCAAGGCTATTCCAGCTGCCCTGCGACCGGATGGCGATGAGGCGCCTGAACAGGCGCTCAGGCAGGTCTTCAGGGTCCGACTTGACCAGCCAGCCGGGGCCTTCCTTGCCAACGCGTTCTCCCATTGCGCCCAGATCGAGCGCGAGTATCGCCAGCCCGACAGACCACATCTCCGTCAGCGTATGCAGATAGGTTTCCGGCCAGATCGACAGGGCCGCCCCGATATGGGGGTTGATGCCAGCGGCCAAGGCCGCGAAATCCTCGCGGGCATAGGCCCCGTGAATGATCGCGTCACCGGGCTCCAGCGGGTAATCACACGTACCAAGGATATGAAACTCTATGAGGTTTTCACCATCGAGCGCCTTGATCGCGCGTATCAGGTCTGCGCCCTTGGCGGGCGTGATATGGCCTGCCAGCAGGACGCGCAGCGGCTCGCCGGACGCGGGCGCTGGCAGGCGGCGCGGAGCGGCAGGTTCGAGGTCCCGCCCGTGCGCGATCACGTGGAAGCGGCCGGCAGCGAGGCCCGGCATCAGCCCTGTCAGAATGGCTTTTGCCGCGTGGCTGGTGGTCACGAACGCATCGCAGGACGACAAGGCCAGATCAAAGCCCGCGCGCCAGTCATGCACCCAGGCATTTTTCAGCGGCGGCGTTGTCACGCCCACCCACAGGTCCGGCACACAGTCGCGCCCTGTCGGTTCGGTGCATCTACCGGCGCAGTAGCGATCATCGCCGTCCAGCAGCTTCACCGTGGGGCAGGCGGTGTAATAATCGTGGAAGGAATGGATGACAGGGATGGCCAGCCGCCGTGCCATGTTGAGCAGGCCGAGACCGTGCCAGGCCAGATGGCGGATATGCACCAGCTCCACCCCATGGGCCACCATCCACTCGGCGGCCAGCCGGTCATACTCGGCTGAGCGGTGCGTGACCGGCTCTACCGGCTCGGCCAGGCGGCACGTCTCCATGATTTCAACATGTTGGGCGGCGAGACGTTTCAGCGTCATCTGCCGGCCATCACATTCCAGAACCAGACACTCATACCGGTCAGCCAGACTTGCCACCAGATCGGCGTGGGTGCGCGCCGTGCCGCCTTCGGTCAGGGAAATGACGAACAGTATGCGCGGCCGCGGGGGATCGCTGCGGCGTTTGAGGGCATGGAGAAGGCGTGCACGGGCCAGCCGCTCGCCGGGCGTCCTGGTGCCGGCAAAGTCGGGGCCAGCCATGACAGTGCGGTCATCAAGAACATGCTGCCAGCCCTTGAGGCCTGCCAGCCTGCCCGGTTCGCTCAGCAGGTCAGCGCCCTTGAAGCCGCCAACATCGTCAAGGCAGGCCCAGCGTATGTAGAGGCAGTGCGTCGTCCGCTGCGGCAGTACGGGCCAGAGGGTTCCCGCGCTCTGCAGGCCCTGCCGGGCGAGATCATCCTGTGACCAGCCCTCCGGCGGGGGGAAGCGACCCGTGAGCGGGCTGGCCATGCCGGTATCCGGGCTGCTGTATGCGGCAAGCTGGAGGTTTTCCAGCCAGCGGGGGCCGGGCACCAGTCCGGGGCCCAGAATGACAACATCCCCTTTGCCGGAGAGCCGGTATGCCCGGTTGGCCAGGTCGGCCAGCGGCTCGCCGGGCCGGCTGGCGCGTATGGTGGTCAGCTCGCCCTGCCAGCTGACCGGGGCAGAGGCGTGCCCCTCTCCTGTGTCCAGCATGACAAGTTTCACCGGCCGGGTGGTGTTGCGGGCGATGGCGTCAAGGCGCGCGCCGAAGCCCTTCCTGTCGGGGTCTGGCAGCAGGATCACGGAGACGGGCGCGTCGTCGTCTGTGGCGCTCAGGGCAGAGGCGAGCTTCGCGCTGCACTCCGCTCGCGCAGGCGTTTCGATCTCGATGCGGGCAGGGGACTGGCCTATGCGCCCTGACAGGCCGAGCTTGAGCTGGCTGACCCGATTGCCGCTGACCGAGCAGGCAAGGCGTGTGCGCACCGCGCAGCCCCATCCGGCCCCCTCCCGCGCCGCGCGTTCAGGATCGGCGTCCACCAGCCGCAGGCGCTCGATGAAATAGCCGTCAGCGGAGATTTCCGCACTGACCGGTTCGGGCGGTGCGGGCGCGGTCACCCAGCCATCGACAAGGCCCGGTCCCGGCGAGCCCAGGCTGGACGCAAACTCCCGGCCCACCTCGAAGCTGCGATGGACCAGCACATTGTCCCCGGCCAGGAGTGAGAGTTCTGCCTTGCCATCAACGAAGAGGTCATCCAGCTGGCTGAAAAGGTCCGGATCAAGATCGCAGAAGCGCAGCTCAAACCCGGTGTCGGGATGCGTGGCATGTCCTGCTTCCATCACATCAGGGCGGCTCACCGTGTTGCCGAGCGGCAGGCGCAGCGTATCATTGACCAGAAGGCAGGCGCTATCACGCGGCACACGATGGCCGGGATAGACCCAGCCAACGATGCGCAGGGAGGATACGATATCAATTCCGCCGCCCGGGCCGATTGCATTTGCCCCCGCGCCAGAGGAAGCAGACGGCGTGACGGCCTTGTCCCGGAGCCAGTTCGTCACGCGCTTGATTGGCATGTACTGTCCTTGATGTGCTGGCAGGCAAGGCCAGCTGACCGGGCCCGTTTGCGCCTCGCCGGAATGACCTTCCGCAGACCCTAGCGTGGCCGTTGCAAGTTTTACATCCCGGGTCCTGCTTGTCATTAAATCCCGGGCGGGCAGTATGTCCGCGCCCTGCCTAATGGCAGGATCACCGCGCGGCAGCGTGCACGAGGATTTGAATTGGACGAGGCAGACAAGCACACGGCCAGTCCCGGCGCGCGGGTTCAGCTCCATGCCGGGCTGTCTGCCCGCTTCGAACAATTGCGCGCCATGCTGTCGCTCACGCGCCGCAAGCTTGCCGCCCCCTTGCGCTACGCGCTCGGGAAGCTGGGGGCTGGCAGGGCGGCAGACGTGCCGCCCATGCACACCCCCCTGACTGGAGAGGAGCGGGAGCAGGCGGGCATACAGGTCCGCCAGGCGAGGATCCGCCTGCTCGAACTGGGCTTTCACGACAAGGCGCTGGCTGATCTGAGGCAGATGGCCAGCGCCGATGAAGCGCCCTTCCTGCGGGGCCTTGCCGCGTGGGAGCTTGCCAAATGGCATATCAGTCAGCCGAGCCGGGACGATGCCGCTCTCTGCCTTGACTATCTGCACCTTGCGGCGGCCTCGCCCCTGCCAGAGGTCAACGCGCAGCGCATCGCTGTGCTCAAGGCCGAAAGTCTTGCACGTCTGGGAGATTTGCAGGCGGCCCGAGCGGCTCTCGAGCATGAGATCGCGCATAGTGACGATCCCAATCTCCCGCTCGGCCTCTGCCGGCTGGAGCCGGCGCTGGAGCGCAAGGCTTTCCGGATCAACAGCGTGCTGGCCGCGCGGGGTCTGGCATCGGTGAGCTTTGCGGCGCACGGCGAGACGCGGTTCGACCAGCTTCACGCGCATGCAGAGCCGGAGACCGGCTGTCCGCTGATGGTCAGTGTCATCATGCCGGTTTTCAATGCGGAGCGGACGCTTCGCACCGCCTTGCGATCCCTTCTGAACCAGAGCTGGACCAATCTTGAAATCCTCGTCAGCGATGATGGCAGCACGGACGCAACGGCAGACCTCGTGGAGGCGTTTGCTGCGCAAGACCCGCGTGTGCGCCTGATCCGGGGTGCTACCAATGGCGGTCCTTACGTCGCGCGCAATCTCGCCTTGCGTGAGGCGAGGGGCGATCTGGTCACCTGCCACGATGCCGATGACTGGTCGCATCCACAAAAGATTGCCCGGCAGGTGCGCGATCTTCTGGATCACCCGGACAGGATCGCCAATTCCTCGCAGCAGGTGCGAACCGATGAGGACATGTGCTTCACCCGGCGCGGCCTGCCCGGCCTCTACCTGCAACCCAACCCGTCATCGCTGATGTTCAGGCGTGAGCCTGTGCTGCGTGAAGCCGGATACTGGGACAGTGTCCGCTTCGGAGCCGATACCGAGTTCATGGACAGGCTGAAGCGGGTCTTTGGCCCGTCGGCGCTGCTGCATCTGGAATCCGGCCCGCTGGCATTCCAGCGCCAGAGCGACGGCTCCCTGACCGGCTCGGCGAGCTTTGGCTATCGCGGTTTCCTGATGGGGGCGCGGCGGGAATACGAGCACAGCTTTCGCCGCCATCATCGCACGCGCGATCCGCTATTCATCGATTTTCCGCTGGCGGAGCGGCCGTTTTTCGCGCCTGCGCCGATGCATCCCGGACATGCCGTATCAAGACGGCATTTCGGCGTGCTGATGGCGTGTGATTTCCGCCTGCCCGAGGAGGTCTGGCTACCGGTCTGGCGGGACGTGCTGGAAAGGTGTGGGCTGGGGCAGGCCGCAGGAATTGTCCAGATGCCGTGCTATGGCGTGGACCCGCTAAAGGATATTCATCCGGCGGTGTGCTCAGCGCTTGATGATGGCCGTGCCACGCTGCTTGTGTACGGCGAAAATGCCAGCTGCGACCTACTGGTGCTCACCCCGCCGGGCATTGTGCAGGACCGGCCGCTCTATCTGCCTCAGATCGAGGCGCGGCAGGTTCAGATCGTTATTGGCGAAGCTATGCCCGCGCCGGACGGCGAGATGACACGGCTTGATGATATCCGCACAACCCAGGCGCGGCTTGTCCGCGATTTCGGCACACAGGCGCTCTGGTGCCCCGTCAGCAGGGCAGCGCGCGACGCCTTCCTTGCGGACCACCCCGACCTGCCGGACAGCCTTATATTCGGCGATGACTGGATCGGCGCTGACTGACCGGTGCGCTGGCGGGTCTATCGTCCGACGCTGGTGTAGGCAAAGCCGGCTTCGGCCATCTCTTCGGGATCGTAGATATTGCGCAGATCGACGATGATGGGCGCTTTCAGGGCCGCTTTCACGCGATCGAGATCCAGCGCGCGGAACTCGTTCCACTCGGTGATGATGACGGCAGCATCCGCCCCTTCCAGCGCCAGATAGGGGCCGGTGGAGTATTCCACATTCTTCAGAAGCTTTTCGGCTTCCTCGATGCCGGCCGGATCATAGGCCACGATGCGCGCACCTGCGGCCTGCAGGGCCGGGATGATGTCGAGGCTCGGTGCATCGCGCATGTCGTCGGTGTTGGGCTTGAAGGTCAGGCCCAGCACGCCGATCGTCTTGCCTTTCACCGAGCCGCCACAGGCCTTGATCACCTTGTCGGCCATGGCGCGCTTGCGGGCGTCGTTGACGCGCACGGTGGCTTCCACCAGCTGCAGCGGGGTGGAGGCTTCCTGCGCAGTGCGTACAAGCGCCAGCGTGTCTTTCGGAAAGCACGAGCCGCCATAGCCGGGGCCGGCATGCAGGAATTTGGAGCCGATCCGCCCATCAAGGCCGATGCCCTTGGAGACTTCCTGCACATTGGCGCCGACCTGCTCGCACAGATCCGCCATCTCGTTGATGAAGGTGATCTTCATGGCGAGGAAGGCGTTGGCGGCATAC
>CAZCEG010000071.1:0-9522 GCA_964497275.1 uncultured Oceanicaulis sp. | reverse complement strand
GCTTTGCTGGATCAGACACGAACAGACGGCCGGGCAAGTGCCCGGCCGTTTTCGTATTGCAACCCTTTGATGTGATTGGCGCTTTCACGTGTTCATGGCGCATTAAGCGCGTGGAAACGAAAATCAGGGTGTTTTTTTACGGAACCTGATATGATGCAGGCGAGTTGACGGGTGGACGAAGCAGGCACTGGGGAGCGCCGTCGTGACCACAGCAAGGACCAGTTGCGCACAGCAAGGAGGCCGCCCGGTATCGGGTAGCGCCGCTCTTGCGGCGTTGTGCCTTCTGGCAGCCGGCGCTGCATCCGCCCAGACCGATTACAGCATCGTCCAGACCCCTGACATCATTATCGGTCCGCTGCTGGAAGAACTGTCCAGCGCGCCGACCCCGTCCATCCGGTTTGCCCAGCTGGAAGGGGAAGAGGGATGGCGGGTCAGTGAAGTCAGCCTGACCCCTGATGCGGCCTTCATCGCCCGCAATGCTCTGGCCAGCATGGCCCCCGGCGATGTCCGTCTGGGCCTTGGCGTGTTTTCCGCGCCGCAGGCCGTAATCGGCCGCACGGCCAATGGCGGCTATCTCACGGTCTCGGTGCTGGACAATGAACAGCCCAGCTGGATCACCGCCGCCCTGACGCCCGAAGGCGTGGACATGCCCGCCTTCCTGTTCTCCGCCGACCGGGAGCGCTCGCGCTCGGTGGCGCTGCGCTATGAGGGCCGGTTTGACAGTTTTGGTGGTGCCGATGGCCTTGATGTCGGCTTGATACCGCGCGCAGGCCTGTCGGTGGGCGATCGCGGCTCGGCAACCGAGCTCGGGGCCACGGTGCGCCTCGGTCAATATCTTGATCAGGGCGAGGATGCCCGCACAGGCTGGTGGTTCTTTGCCGGTGCCGACAGGCAGGCCGTCATTTACGAACCCGGTCAGCGCATCGATCTGCGCTCCATGCTGACCTTACAGCCCTACGCGATGGTTGGCGACGCCCAGGCGGGGGTGGCCATGCGCCTTTACGGGGCCGACCTGTCCTTTGCCTATGTGCGCCGCGAGACCAACTGGTCGATGCCGACGCAGTCCTGGGAAGAGGTTGAGGATTTTGCCGCCTTCTCGCTGACGATCCGGCGCTAGGGTCTGTACTCATAAAGGTTTCGGGCGCGGCGCGAAGCGGATTTTATGTCTGATAAGGAGAGACGACCGCCGTGGAGCATTCCTCCACAAGGGCGGCTCGACGCCGTCAGGCGCAAAATCCGCCGCGTCCGAAGGATATGGGCCAGATCACCCGCTTCAGCGTCGCGAAACCTTTAAAGGGGGCGGCCCTTCCTGCGGTTTCGCTCCTCAAACCGAATAATCTGGCCGCATACCGCGCCTCAAACCCCTTATGAGTACAGACCCTACCCGGCGCTCAGCGCCGCGTCGAGATCACCCCAGAGATCGGCCTCATCCTCCAGACCCACCGACAGCCTTACCAGCGTATCGCTGATGCCTGCGCTGGCGCGCGCCTGCGGCGTCATGGCGGCATGGGTCATCAGGGCAGGGATGCACACAAGGCTCTCCACCCCGCCAAGCGACTGGGCGAGCGTGAAAAGTTCAAGCCGCTTCACAAAGGCGCGCGCATCGCCGCGTATCGAGAGCGACAATAGTGGTCCGAAGGCCGATTGCTGGTCTTTGGCGACAGCATGACCGGGGTGGGCCTCAAGGCCCGGATAATCGACATGGCGCACCTGGGGGTGGACCGCGAGCTTCCGCGCCAGCGCCAGTGCGGTCTTTGACTGCGCCTTGGCGCGCAGAGGCAGGGTGCGCAGCCCCCGCATAGCCAGAAATGCGTCGAACGCGCCAAGCCCTGTCCCGGCGGCATTCATCCACCAGTGATAGCGTTCATGGGCTTCGCTGGAGGCTGCGCACAGCGCCCCTCCAACCATGTCTGAGTGGCCGTTGATGAGTTTGGTGAGCGAGCCCACCACCACGTCCGCGCCGTGCTCCAGCGGGCGCTGCAGGGCCGGGGAGAGCACGGTATTGTCCACCGCCACGATTGCGCCTGCCGCCTTGCCGAGTGCGCTGGCTTTCGCAAGGTCGGTAATCCTGAGGCGCGGGTTGGAAGGCGTCTCCAGAAAGAGGAGCGCTGTCGGGGCGCCAAGAGCCGCTTCCAGCGCCGTCAGATCTGTCGCGTCTGCATAGACCAGCTCGAACCGGCCATGGGCGGCGCGGGCATTGAACAGGCGCTGCGTGCCGCCATAGCAGTCATGCGCCGCGACGATCCGGGCACCCGGCGGCAGATCGTTCAGCAGAAGGTCGATGGCCGCCATGCCCGAATTGGTCAGGCATGCGCCCGCCGCCCCTTCCAGCCCCGCCACCGCATCAGCCAGCAATTGGCGGGTCGGGTTGGAGGTGCGCGCATAATCGAAGGTGCCGGGCGTGCCCGCATCGGCGCGGGCATAGGTGGCCGCCACGCTGATCGGGGCGACGACGCCTTCATGGCCGGGGTCGGAATTGATCCCGGCTCTGGCGGCGCGCGTGGAGAGGTTTTGAGGGTGTTTTCCGGTCATGGCGTGGTCAGGAAGGCGGTAACCTGTCCTGTCTCTTTCAGGAAGGCGTCATGGCCATAGAGGCTGGAAATGCGCGTGAGGGAGGCATCGGGAAAACGTGCCGCCATCGCCTCGATATCGCAAAGCGGCACCAGCCTGTCCTCATCGATGGCGAGAATGCGGGTCGGAGCGCTGATCTGGCTGACATCGACGGCCACGCTGTCCATCGAGCAGGACAGCGCCAGGAAGCGCTGCGGGCTGGTGCGGGCAGCGTAGTCCGATCCGCGCGCGGCGAGATAGGCTTCCACCCCGTCGCAATCGCGTGAACCGGGCTCAGGATTGCGGAACCGGTCGGCAAACTCCTCTGCCGTGCGATAGGTTGTCATGGCGATCCTGCGGGCGAGATCGACCCCGCCTGCGCCATCGCCGCGGGCAAGTGCAAAGCGCACAATGTCGCGCTGCACAGAGCGCAGCGCCGTGCTCATCGGATGGGCACGGTCCGCCGCACACAGAACGTCAAGGCGCGTCACGCGCGGTCCTGCCTTGGCGGCCAGCGCCAGCGCGATCATCCCGCCATAGGAGGAGCCGACAATGCGGAAGCGGTCGAGACCGGCGGCATCGGCGAGCGCCAGCAGGGCTTCTGCCTGATCGTCCACGCTCGGGTAGGGGCTCACCTCATCGGCGAGGAAATCATAGGCCAGAAGCCGTGTGTTCAGCGGATCAAGCGCCAGACCCGGCCCGGCAATACCCGGCCACCAGCCTTCGCGCTCGGCATGATCACCGAGTAGAAAGCGATGGGCGGAAATCCCGCCAAGCACGATGATTGCCGGAGCGCCGACCGGGCCATAGACGCGCCCGCGCGCTTCCACCCACGCGCCGGAGGACAGCTCCAGCGCGCAAACATGATCTTCGGTTGGAATGTCAGGCAGGGCTTGCGGACACTCCGCCTCCTTCAGGGACGCGCTGGCCATCAGCGACGCTCCGCAAGCAGCCTTTTGATGTCGCCAATCATGCTGGCAGCCGTCGGCACGCGGCCAGCGCCCTTGCCGGTCAGCACGATGCCGGGCGCGTCCTCCAGCTGGATGAGGACGGCATTGCCCTCCTCTCGCGTGCGGTAGAAGACGCTGTCGGCGTCGACCAGCTCAAGGCGCACCGCAGCGTGAATGCCGCCACCCGAACGGGCAAGCCGTGCCACCTGACGCAGCTTGCGGCCTTCACGTGCGGCCTTGGCGGCGAGGCCAGGCGTCAGGTTCCGGATGGACTGGCGGGCGATTGAGCCCGGGTCAATCTCGATGCCCCACGCCGTGCGCGCGATCAGGCAGAGCTTGGCAGCAGCATCATGGCCGTCGAGATCGGCGCTCGGGTCGGCTTCGGCAAAGCCTGCCGCCTGCGCCGCACTGACCGCTTCATCCAGCGACTGGCCGCTGGCCAGCCGGTCGAGCACGAAGTTGGAAGTGCCGTTCACCACGCCTTTGACACCAAGGATCGTGCGGCCCCGCTTGCGGGCGCTCTCAAGCGTTTCCAGTACCGGCACACCGCCGCCGACCGCCGCGCTGTAGAGCAGCTTGCGGCCGTTGGCTTCAGCGGCTTTGACCAGATCCCCGCGCCGGGCGAGCACGGCCTTGTTGGCGGATACCACGTGCGCGCCTGCGCCGACCGCTTGTTCGATCACGGCTTCTGCCACAGCGCCGCCCGGCAGCGCCTCGATCACCAGTTCCGGCTTCAGGGCGAGCGCCTCTGCCGGGTTGGTGAAGACAGGAATGTTCCGGGGGCAGGTTGCGCGCTGCGAGCGCACAACGATGGCCTGAAGGTCGATCCCGGCGGGCAGGCGCTCCGCCACACCGCCGCCGACCACGCCATGACCGATCAGGATCGCGCGCATGCCGCCACTGCGCGGGCTCGCCAGAGTGCTGTGCTGGGGCGCGGTGCGGATAGCGGCGAAGCCGGTCATGGCAATTACCTTTCCATGGGACACGGAAAGGCAAATGCGGGCGCCAGATCACCGATAAGCCGGGCAGGGACACTGCGTATGCCAGCGCCTTGGGGCGCTAAAACTCTCAATCCCTGCTTCGCTTTAGCCGCATTTGTTCCGCGCCCGCAAGCTGAAGCTCAAATCGGCGCAAATCAACGTATAAAGATATCCTTATATAGCGTCAAGCGCCGAATGTGCGGATGCCGGATGCCGGGTCTGGCGAGGGGCGTTATGGTGAAGCCATGCGCCCTATCGCCCTTGCCCTTCTGACGTGTCTGCTCGCCTCCTGCGCGGTGCCGACACCCGTTACGGACCCGCGCGAGCGCGGGCCGTTCATCCCGCAATCGCAGATGCCGCTCATGCCCAATATCGCACGGGCAGCGCCCAGCGATGGCTGTCAGGGCGAGCCTTTGAGCGCAGTTCATGCCCCCATGCCTGAATATCCCCGCCGGGGCTGGGCACGCGGCGAGCATGCCTGGTCGATTGTGCAGTTCGATGTCACCGAGGCCGGGGCCGTCGAGAATGTGCGCATCGCGGAGGGCGTGCCCGGCCGGTATTTCGATGCCGAGGCCGTCAGGGGCGTGCGCCAGTGGCAGTTTGCCCCCTTGAGCGAAGGCGCGCATCTCACCGGCTGCACGGTGATGTTCGAGTTCGTTCTGGGCCGCGTGCGAATCCGCTGATCTGCAATGGTCGCGCTCGGATTCACCTTCCGTTAAACTGCCGATTCGTCGGGGACGTTGACCGCAATCGTGTGCGGGGCAAGTGCCGGGCAGGGAAGGGGAATTAGCCATGATGGCCGCCGAGCCGGTACAGCTGGCCACGCTGATCGTGACAGGCGGGTCTGTCGCGTTTGCCGTGGCGACGGCCGTCTGGGCATGGCGCCTCACCGAAGGTGTGCGCTCTGCGCGCTCCCACTGGCGCCGCCGGATCAGCTGGCTGGAAGACCGTCTGGCGCGTGCTGACAGCGTGTTTGGGGCCCATCCCGGTCTTGTGCTGGTCTGGGAAACCCCGCCTGAGCCTCATGATGAGGGCTGGTCCAGTCCGCGCGTCTATGGCTCGCCTACCGCGCTTGCTGCCATGGTGCAGTTTGCCGATCTCGGCCCCGGCGTGATGCAGGACAGCAATCTGGCCGCGGCACTGCTTGATGGTATTGCCGATTATGAGGCCCGCTCCGCCGGCGGTGAGGAAACCAGCCTGCGCCAGCGCATGGCAAAGCTGATGGCGGAGGGCAAACCCTTCTCGCTGACGCTTTCCGGGCCTTCGGGCCGCTTTATCGAGGCTGATGGCCGCGCAGCAGGATCGCAGCTTGTCCTGTGGCTGTCGGATTCCACCATTCGCGGGCTGGAAGAGTCCGGTGCGCGCGGGCGGCTGGAGGAAGCACGCTCTGTCGTTGCCGAAGACCCGCTCGCATTCCTCGACATGATGGGCCGTGCACCTTTTCCCGCCTGGCGGATGACGGCATCGGGGCGGATCCACTGGGTCAATAACGCCTATGTCGCCGCCGTGGAGGCCAAAAGCGCAGCCGATGTGATCGAACGCCAATTGCTGCTGGAAGCGGGCATACCCCTGCAGGCCGGAGAGACGCTGAAAGAGGCAAAGCCTGTATCAGCCATTCGCGGCGCGGTGGTGGCAGGCGAACGCCGTGCGCTGGAGATCGCGCTGTTTCCGGTGTCGGGCGGCGTGGCGGGCATGGCCTTTGACATCACACGCGGCGAAGAGGCGCGCGCGGCCCTCAAACGCTTCCGCGAGGCCCATGACGAGACCCTCAACCACATGGCCGAGGCGGTTGCGATCTTCGACCGTGCCAAGCGGCTGATCTTCTATAATCACGCCTTTGCCCGCCTGTTCTCGCTGGAAGAAGCGGTGCTGAACGAGCGCCCCTCCCATGGCGGACTGCTGGACCGGTTGCGCGAGGACAGGATCCTGCCGATTGCCGCAACCGCCGACTACGCGTCGTGGAAGGCTGCCGAGCTCTCCCATTACGAACGCCTGCCCGGTACCGAAACGCCAGACGAGCTGTGGCCGCTGCCCGATGGGCGCACCTTGCGCGTTGCCCGCCAGCGCCATCCGCTCGGCGGTGTGCTGCTCATTTTCCAGGACATGACCGATCAGCTTGCCCTGCAGGCGCAGTACAACACGCTGATCAAGGTGCAGCGCGCCACGCTTGACCGCCTGCATGAGGCGGTCGCGGTGTTCGGCCCGGACGGTCAGCTGAAGCTGCACAATGCCGCGTTTGAAAAGCTGTGGAAGCTGGAGGGTGAGGCGCTGGAGGCAGCCCCCTTCGCGGCCATCGCGGAAGCCTGCCATACCCTGCACCCGGATCCTGAAGCGTGGGCAACGCTGAAGGCACGCATCACCGATCCGTCACCGGAATCGCGCACCGCCAAGACGGGCGAGATACGCCGCTCCGATGGCTCGGTGCTGACCTGGCTCACCCGTCCGCTGCCTGATGGCGCGACGCTGATCGCCTGGGATGACATCACCGATACCCGCCGGGTCGAGGAGGCGCTGCGCGAGCGCGCCGAGGCGCTGGAGGATTCCGAGAAGATCAAGACGACCTTCGTCAGCCATGTCAGCTATCAGCTGCGCACGCCGCTGACGACGATTGGCGGTTATGCGGATCTGCTGGCAGGCGGGTTTGCCGGTGCGCTCACCGACCGCCAGAAGGAACCTGTGGCCGCCATCCAGACGGCCTCCGGGCAGCTTGCCAAGCTGATCGACGATATTCTCGACATTGCCGCCATTGATGCCGGCCAGCTTGAGCTCGATCTGGGCGATGTGCATCTGGACGCGCTGGCAAGCGAAGCGGCAAGCCTTGTGGAAGTGCGCGCCGAACATGCCGGGGTGAAGCTGCAGATCAAGGCCGAGAGCGCGTCCGCGCCGGTCCGCGCGGACGGCACCCGCCTGAAACAGGTGCTCTACAACCTTCTCGCCAACGCGCTTGATCATGTCGATCAGGGCGGCAGGGTGGAGATCGGGGCGTCGGTGAAGGGCAACGAAGCGCAGCTATGGGTGTCCGACAATGGCACCGGCATCGACAAGGACCGGCAGGCGAGCGTGTTTGAGCGCTTTGAACGCGGCAAGAATGCCCGCGCGGGCGCAGGTCTCGGCCTTGCCCTCGTCAAGGAAATCGTGCGTCTGCACGGCGGCTGGGTAGAGCTGGATTCCACGCCGGGCCGCGGCACGAAAGTGATCTGCCACCTGCCCGTCACCGCCGCGACCGATCATGCCGCGCCGGAGCTGGACCTGCCCTCATCGCGCGCTGGCAGAAAACCCGCCGCGAAGGGTTAGGCCGGGCGGCTCGGTGACTCCATCGCCTGCGCGCTGGAAGGCTTGCTGGGTGTTCGTGCTGCTCCGTCATTCTCGCCGGGGACACAACGGCCCGCGACAGACCCGCAGAAGATTTAAGTTCGACCCCCGGGCGATTAGTGGGCCGGTATCCAGGCATGGCGCGCGGCGAAGTCTTCGAACCGTTCCGGCGTGACGCCCAGCACGCGGGCGGCTTTGTCGCCGACAGCCATCGCACGCGGATGCTCATCAAGAAGGCTGTAGAGCGACGCGATCCGGTCGCCCGCCGGTGGTCCGAACGCTTCATTTAATCCGGCGGCAAAGCCAGCCAGCGGGATGCGCTGATAGCTGACGGACCGCGCAAGCCGTCCGCCCAGCAGGCGGGCGATGTCGTGGCCTGTCAGCGCCTCGGGACCACCGATCCGAAACATTTTCCCGACTGCGTCGTCGCGCTCCGCCGCAGCGACCATGAAATCCGCAAGTGTCTTGTGCGACAGCCACGATATCGGGGCGTCCGCCGGAGCGGGGTAAGCTAGCACACCCTCCGTCACGATGCCCGGCAGGCTCCAAGGCGCGAGCAAATTGTCCATATAGACGGTGGGCGACAGGACTGTGCCCGGCACGCCGCTGCCTTTAATCGCATCATGCGCCGCACGCATCTCGCGGAAGAGGGGCAGATCGGATGTTTCGTCTAGCGTGCCTGCGAGGTTCAGGACGATCCGCCGGATCCCGGCCGCTTTGGCTGCGAGACCGACATTGCGGGCCATCCGGGACATGGCCCCGTCGCGGTGATCCTGCGGAAGCGTGAAGGCAACGACGTCCGCCTCCTTGAAGGCCTCGTTGAGGCCCTCGCCGGTTTCGAGGCTCGCGCCGTATGTCTCCCCGTCACCGCCTGGGCTGCGCACAAGTCCGCGCACCCGCCAACCACGATCACGAAAGGCGCGCGCGGCGGCACCTTGCTGCTGTCCGCCAGTCCCGGTCACAACGGCTAATCTGCTCATGTTCTGTCTCTCCTGTGTGAGGTGTCGACAGGATCATGGCGCCTCGGATACGATCGCGTAAGTATGCAGTATTTTGGTACGTAGTATGAAAAATGATACCACTCCGCATGGTTCCGACGGCTTCGACCCAGACCGGTGCCCGGTAGAGGCGACGCTCGCTGTCATCGGTGGCCGGTGGAAGCCGCTTATCCTCTATCACCTGCGCGAACGGCCGCGCCGCTTTAACGAGCTTCGACGTCTGATTCCAAAAGTCACCCAGCGCATGCTGACCCAGCATCTACGCGAGCTTGAAGCCGACGGGGTTATAGTCCGCGACGTGCGCGAGCAGGTGCCACCCCACGTCGAATACAGCTTCTCGGTAAAGGGACGGTCCCTTCTTCCGCTCCTCGATGCCATGGCGGACTGGGGCCGCGCCAACGGTGAGGGGAATTCCGGTTTGGTGGCCTGAGACAGTAATATCCGCCCAACGCTGGACCTGCCCTCATCGCGCGCTAGCAGAAAGCCCACCGCGAAGGGTTAGGCCGCACACCCGCCCCAGTGCCTTGGCATACCACCCCCGTCATCCGTTGATGCGTAAGCATCCGAAATAGTGCTGGCCCATGCACGGGAGATGAGGCGGCGGCCCCGGTGTCGGCATGCATGGCAGAGATCACCTTGCTCCCATATGCGCGCCTGTTTCACAGGTGCTTACCTAAAGGGGCTGTCCCAGATGTCTGAGACATCTAGGATGGCGGGATGCGGCTAAAGCAT
>CAZCEG010000070.1:698-9578 GCA_964497275.1 uncultured Oceanicaulis sp. | reverse complement strand
CCCGTGGCGCAGGAACCAGTGGCAGTTCTCCTGACGTTGCGCCCAGTCGCGAATATCGTGCAGGCCGACGGTCCATAGCGGGCCGCCCATGCCGACCAGTACGCCGACATAGACCATGATCCGCTCAAGCCATTTGGGACAGTCGAAGGTGTGGTGGATGAGCCGTCGGTGGAAACCGACCGAGTGACCTACACACAAGGTGAAACCAGAGAGGATCAGGAAGACCGCAAAACCACTCCATGTGAAGAAGAGCGGCCCTAGGACTATCGCCCCCGCTATGAAGGACATGTTCCAGATCGAGCGGGGCCAGTCCCAGACCAGCCGCCCGCTTCCTGCATCCGCCTTTTCGAGGCCTGACAGGGAATTGACCTTGAAAGCGCCGCTGGCGGCTTCTCCCTGAACTGCACTCATTGCGCATCCTCCTCGTCAGGTGGGTTGAGCTTGCGTTCCGCAGCCAGTGCCCGGGCTTCCGGGCAGAACGGGGTGAGGAAGGCATACAGATTGTTGGCGAGGCTATCGGCCGCGATCGAATAGATGACCTCCTGACCGCGCTTCTGCCGGTGCAGCAGCCCCGCATCATGAAGCACCGAAATGTGCTTGGAGATGGATGGCAGCGTCATGTCGAACTTCGCGGCGATTTCGCCCACCGTCATCGGGCCACCGGCGAGATGATTGAGGATCCGCCGGCGCGGATTGGATGCGAGTGCCTTGAATGCCTTGTCCATATAAACTTTCATAAATAGGAAAATACGAAAGTGCAAGCGATAACTCGCTGACCTTGATGCTGATGGCGATGCACCCCGTCCTGTCACAAATCTGAAGCTTGCGGGGGCGGCGGTGCGCGCTAGGGTCAATGGCCCTGATATGCGCGCCGGAGACGCCCCTTGAGCACCGTGACCGCCAACAAGCCGCCTGCCGATGTGAACTATACGTTTTCGGAAGCTGAGCTGGCCGCGCTTCTGCCCTATGGCGAGGTGCGCTGGCATGAGGAAGGCGAGGTGCTGGTCAGCGAAGGCGAGCGCGGCGGCGATTGCCTCGTCACCCTGTCGGGCGAGACGCACATCTTCATCGACGACATGGACGGCCCGCGGCGCCTTGGCTGGATGGAGCGCGGCCAGTTTGCCGGTGATATCGGCGTGTTGACGGGGCAGGCGGCGCTGGCGCGCACCATCATGGGCAAGGCGGGCGAGGTGCTGCACATTCCCTTTGCCGCCTTCCAGCGCCTGCTGGTGGAGAACTCCGCCCTGTCGGATGTGTTCGTGCGCACACTGTCTGCCAGACGCGCGTTTGCGCTGGCGCGTGAAGGCTATTCGGTGATCGTGATCGGCTCTGCGCTCGATCGCTCGGTTTTTGCCTTGCGCGATTTTCTCACCCGCCACGGCCTGCCCCATGCCTGGCTGGACCCCGATGCCAACCCGCTAGCCGAGCCGATCATGGAGGCCAAGGGGCTGACCAGAGATGACCTGCCTGCCGTGGTGTTAAGCGCGTCGCGCGTGATGATCCAGCCAACGGTCAGTGCGCTCGCCGAATATTTCGGCTCTGACCTTCTGCCCGATGGCGCAGCCGCCGACATTCTGGTCGTGGGCGCAGGCCCTGCTGGCCTTGCCGCTGCTGTCTATGCGGCCTCTGAAGGTCTGACCGTGGTGACGTTGGACGCGGAAGCGCCGGGCGGGCAGGCGGGCTCCAGCTCCAAGATCGAGAATTATCTCGGCTTTCCCATGGGCGTGTCGGGCCGGGAGCTCGCAGACCGCGCTGCCATTCAGGCCCAGAAGTTTGGCGTGCGCCTTGCCGCGCCGGTAAAGGCCTGCGCGCTCGATCGGCTTGAAAACGGTTGCTACTGCCTTTCCACCACCGATGGCCGCAAGCTGCAGGCGCGCGCGGTGGTGATTGCATCGGGCGCGCAATATCAGCGCCTGCCGGTCGAAGATGCGGAAAGCTATGAGGGTCGCGGGCTCTATTACGGCGCCTCGCCACTGGAGGCGCAGCTCTGCGCAGGCGCCGATGTGGTGATCGTCGGGGCGGGCAATTCGGCAGGGCAGGGCGCGGTCTTCCTCGCCCGCACGGCCCGCCACGTCCATGTCATGTACCGGCGCGCCGATATCCGCGACACGATGAGCGAATATCTCGTCCGCCGGCTGGAGGAGCAGCCCAATATCACCCTGCACCCGGCCACGCAGATCGCAGGCCTTGTCGGCACCGGCGAAGGGGCGGACAAGCGGCTGCGGGCGCTGAAAGTGACGTCGCCGCAGGGCGAGGCGGAGATCGAGGCAGGCTTTGCCTTCCTCTTCATCGGCGCAGCGCCCTTCACGAACTGGCTGCCGCCAGCTCTGGCACGCGACGCGAAGGGCTTTGTGAAGACGGGCGCGCAGATCGAGCCGCGTGAGCTGGTGCGCGGCGGCTGGGCGCTGGACCGCATGCCGACCGCCTACGAGACCAGCCTTGAGCGCGTCTACGCCGTGGGCGATGTGCGTTCTGCTTCGGTCAAGCGGGTGGCCAGCGCGGTCGGGGAGGGCTCTGTGGTCGTGAGCGCCATCCACGCCGTGCTTGCCGAGTTCGGGCGGCCTGATCAGGCCTGAATTATCGCTCCCACGGGAACACCTCCTCGATGGATTTGCCGAACACGTCGGCAATCCGGTAGGCGGTCTCCAGCGTTGGCGAGTACTTGCCCGCTTCAATGGCAGCAATGGTCTGCCGGGTGACGCCAACGCGTCTACCGAGGTCCGACTGCGTCATCTCACCGGCCAGAAAGCGCAGTGTCTTTACCTGATTGGTCAGTCTGGGCTCAGACACGCCAGCCCCTCCGATAGCTGGCCACCACCACGCCGCAGCTGACGATCTCTGCAACGACGATGACGAATATCGTGGCTTGGACGATTTCCCACGGCGTCGCTTCAAAGGGCATTACGCACCCGACGACAATCATGCCTACCAACAGTACACCATAAGCCACTGAGCGGGCATGGCTCCCGATTGCGCGGTCGCGTTCGTCGGGCTTTGTGTGCTCGCCGGGCTCGCGCCGGCTGCGTGCCACCAGCGCGTTGATACCAAGGGCCAGCCCGGATGCCGCCGCTGCTGCTGTCAGCAGGCCAAGGCGGGTGAACAGCTCCACCTCGCCTGCGGCTTCGAGAATCGAGATCACGACGAAATAGCCGCCATAAAAAAGGGTCAGCGACCCCAGCCATACCCAGGAAAATTGTTCGCGCTCGCTCATTATTGCCGCCTTTCTGTGCGTTATGCAGCACGAACATGGTGTAAAGCAAAACGAACATCAAGTTAAAAATTGTAGCGAGGTGTCGAGGGTGACGAAAGCCGGTTTGCGTTTTATGCCCCTAACCCGCTACAAGAATCTCCGACGGTCAGGGGAAGGCACCGCTCGGGCATGAATCTTGATTCCTGGAAATCCCAGATGCGCAAGGGCGCGGCGGAGTTCGCCGTGCTGTCGACCTTGCGCGACGGCGAGCTTTACGGCGTCGAACTTGTCAGCCGCCTGACAGGCGCAGATGGGGTCGGCCTTTCGGAAGGCACCGTCTATCCGCTCCTGCGCCGCCTGCAGAGCGAAGGCCGTCTTGTCGCACGGTGGGAAACCAGTGACACCGCGCCTCCGCGCAAATATTATTCACTGACACCTGAAGGTGTGCGGGCAGTTGCGGGCATGCTTGCCTTCTGGGATGAGTTTGAAAGCCAGTTGAACGCCATTGTGAGGCCATGACATGACAGGCGAAGAGCAGACCATTACCCGATATCTCGAAGAGCTGGACCGCTCGCTGGCCGGCATGGCGCAGTCCGCCCGCAGCGACATCGTGACCGAGACAGCCACCCATTTGCGCGAAAGCGCACGGCTTGGCAGGCTGGATGCCACGCTGCGCGCGTTTGGTCCGGCCGCGCTCTATGCCAGCCAGTTCACCGCCGCCGACGCTGATGAGGCCGTGCCTGCACCGCGCCGGCCTTCCGCGTTTGGGGGGCTGGCAGCCAGCCTGGCGCTGGGGCTTCTGGCGGTATGCTTCATTGCAGCGGCCATTGTGGACCTGATGATCCCGACCTTCGGCCTGTGGGTGCACCCTGCCTCAGGGGCATTCTTCCTCGGCCTCGCCAGCGCTGGCACGCGCGCGGTGGAGGTGGCCGGACAGTGGATCTTCGCTGCCTTCCTCATCGCCGGTATCGTGACGGCGCTGCTCAGCATTCTCACCGCGCGCCTGTCGCTGGGGTATCGCGGTAGTTACCTGAAAGCCTCACACGGCTAGGGGCTGGTCATATCCGCTGAAATGACGTCGCGGTCGGCACCGGCTTGCACTAACGTGTAAACGAAGCGATGGCACGAAGACGTTGAAGGGCGGGCAATGGAATTTCTGATTACCGGGCTGATCCTGTTTCTGGGCATCCACTCGGTGCGGCTGGTGGGGCTTCGCGGGCCGATGATGGCCATGCTGGGGGCGGGGCCTTACGCCATCGTCTATTCGCTGATCAGCGCGATCGGGCTTGCGCTCATCGTATACGGACACATTCTGGCGCACCCCTCCGAAGTGCTGTGGGCCCCGCCGGAATGGACGCGCACCCTTGCCCTGTTCGCCATCCCTGTTTCGATCATCCTCGTGGTGGCAGCCTATCTGCCCGGGCATATACGGTCCTTCCTCCGTCATCCCATGACGCTGGGCGTGCTGATCTGGGCGGGTGTCCATCTCGCGGCCAATGGCAGTCTGGCCAGCATGATCCTGTTTGGCAGTTTCGCGGTGTGGGCGTTCCTCACCCTCGTCAGCGCCTATATCCGCGGCGGCAGCTTTGCCAGCGCAGGCCAGTGGTGGGCCGATATCGCCTCGGTGGCCGTCGGGCTGGGGCTCGCGGCGCTGGTGGCCTGGTTCCACATGGATCTTTTTGGCGTGGCTGTCTTCGAGTTCGCGCCCGATCCGATGGCGCCCTGAGCCAGCCCGGTTGCGGGCGCGCGCCCTTGTGCAGGTGCGAACTTGCTGTAGCGTGCCCGGCGAGCTGATCGGGAGTGAGCCATGTCTGCCCAGACACCCCCTGCAAAGAGCGACACGAGCGCGCCGCGCCGCCTGACCCCTCCCGACATCCGTGCGCGAAAAGGGGCAGAGCCGCTGGTCTGCCTGACGGCCTATGACGCGCCCACAGCGCGCCTGCTCGATCCGCATTGCGATGTGCTGCTGGTCGGCGATTCGGTCGGCATGGTGGTCCATGGCCTGCCCAACACCATCCCTGTCACACTGGACATGATGATTATGCACGGGCAGGCGGTGATGCGCGGCGCCGCCCGCGCGCTGGTCGTCGTGGACATGCCTTTTGGTAGCTATGAGGCGAGCCGCGAGCAGGCTTTCGACAATGCCGTGCGGGTCTTGCGCGAAACCGGCGCGCAGGCGGTAAAGCTGGAAAGCGGCGTCTATATCGCCGACACGATCCGCTATCTTGCAGAGCGCGGCGTGCCGGTGATGGCCCATGTGGGCCTGCGCCCGCAGGCAGCTCTCTCTGAAGGCGGGTTCAAGGCCAAGGGACGCGACGAGGCCGAGCGCGCTCGCGTGCTGGACGAGGCAAAAGCTGCAGACCAAGCAGGCGCATTCGCCATGGTCGTCGAAGGGGTGGCCGAGGATCTCGCGGTGGAAATCACCCGCGCGGTGCGCATCCCTACCATAGGCATCGGAGCCTCTGCCGCCTGTGATGGCCAGATCCTCGTCACTCCCGACATGCTGGGCCTGTTCGACTGGACGCCCCGTTTCGTGAAGCGTTATGCCGATCTGAAGGGGCTGACCGAGGAGGCCGTGAAGGCCTATGCCCGCGATGTGACGGCGCGCGATTTTCCCGGCCCTGATGAAGTTTATCGCATAAAGCCCAAGTAACGCTGGCAAGCGCGTATTGCGGCAACAGGGCAGGGCCGCTAGGGTCCGCCGCAATATTGAATTTTACCGGAGAGGCCCGCATTGGTCGACGTTTTCGACGAAGTTGAAGAAGAGCTGCGCAAGGAGCGGTATATGGCGCTCCTGCGGCGCTATGGACCGTGGGTCGCGGGGGCTGCGTTTCTGGTCATCGCCGGTGTTGGCGGCCACGAGGCATGGCGCGCCTGGGAAACCCGTCAGGCCGAGACAGCGTCCACGCGCTTTAACGAAGCGCGCGCGCTGGAGGCCGAGGGAAATCTCGAAGGTGCGTCTGCCGCCTATGCCGAGCTGATTAGCGAAGGTCCGCGCGGATATGCGACGCTGGCCCTGCTGCATCAGGCTGCCATGGCCAGCGAGGCAGGCAATACCGAGGAAGCTGCGAGGCTCTACGAGCAGGCAGCCCAGCGCTCTCCTGTCGCGCTGATCCGGGATCTGGCGCGCTATCAGGCAGCGCTTGCCGGTTTTGATACGCTGTCCTTTGACGATATGCAGCTGCGGCTCGATCCGCTGATCTCCGGCGGGTCGTCTTTTGCGCTGCTGGCGCGCGAGCTGGTCGGCGCAGCGGCCTTGCGCGATGAGCGCTGGAGCGAAGCGCGTCGCCACTATGAGTTCATCCAGCTCTCGATTGATGCCAGCGAAGGCCTGCGTCTGCGCGCTCGCGATGCGTTGTCGATGATCGCCCAGTCAGCGCCTGCCGAGATTGCTGAAGAGGTTGCTGTGGAGGCGCCCGAGCCCGCAGCGGAGCCCGAAGCCGGGGCCGAAGAGGCCATGCCCCTGCCAGAAGAGGAAAGCGGTCAATGAGATTTCCCGTAAAAGCCGCCATTCTCGCGCTCGCATCGGTCAGCCTTGTGCTCTCGGGCTGTAATGCCGCCGACAGGCTCTCCAGCCTCAATCCGTTTTCTGGCGAGCGTGAAGACCCGGATGCCCCGCCGCGCGACCAACGTGTGCCGGTGCTCGCCCTGGGCGAACAATTGGCCGTGGTAGAGGACGGCCGTGTCTCTCTGCCGCCAGCTTACGTGAATGATCGCTGGCCCCAGCCCGATGGTTTCCCCACGCACGCCATGCAGCACACGCAGGCGCGTGGCAGCCTGCAACGGCTCTGGCGCGTCGATGCCGGCGCGGGTTCCAACCGGGACCGCCGCATCAATGCCCGTCCCGTCGTCCTCGACGGCGTGGTGTACACGGTGGACGCTGACGGCCGCGTGTCGGCCTTTGACGCCGAGACCGGCGCGCGCCGCTGGCAGGTGCGCCTTGCCGAGCGCGAGGAAGCCGGTTCTGGCGGGGGTGGCCTGCCCATTCCCCTGCCCTTTATCGGCCGCGAAGGCGGCGGCCCGGACAGGTTCGCCTTCGGGGGCGGCATCGCGGTCGATGGCGGACGGGTCTATGTTCATACCGGCCGCCGCTTCATCGTGGCGCTCAACGCAACCAATGGCGACGAGATCTGGCGCGAGACCAGCCTGACGCCGTTCATGGCCGCGCCGACAGTGGCCGATGGCCGTGTCTATTCCATCACCCATGAAAACGAGCTGATGGTGTTCAGCGCGGACAGCGGCGCTGTCCAGTGGACGCACCGCGCGATCTCGGACTCGGCCCGGCTGCTCACCGCGCCGTCCGTCGCGGTGCAGGGCGAGGTGGCGATCGCGCCGTTCAGCTCTGGCGAGATCGTGGCCCTGCGCGCCCAGAACGGTGTGGAGCTGTGGTCTGACGCGCTGACGCGTGCAGGCGGCCTCACCCCGATGTCGTCGATCAACGACATTGCCGGCTCGCCCGTCATAGGTGACACGCAGGCCTATGCCGTCAGCCATTCGGGCATCATGGCCGCTTTCGACATGCGCACCGGTGAGCGGGCATGGACGGCGCCTGCCAGCACGCTGCATGCGCCGTGGCTTGCGGGCAATTACCTCTTCCTGATCACCACCGATGCTCAGGTTGTCGCCATGAACCGCCGCACCGGCGAGGTGCAGTGGATCACGCAGCTGGAAGCCTTCCGCAATGAGCGCCGCCGCCGTGACCGCATCGCATGGGCTGGTCCGGTGCTGGCGGGTAACCGCCTGCTGGCCGCGTCCTCGCGCGGGGATCTGGTGATCATCAATCCGGCAGACGGGTCGGTGCAGGAGCGGCGCAATCTGGGTGATCCGGTGTTCATCGCGCCGGTCATCGCCAACGAGACGGTCTATATCCTCACCAATAATGGCCGCCTGATCGCACTGCGATAGAGAAAGGTACGGGAGCCTCTCCCATGTCTCCCGAACGTATTGCCAGCCTTGCCATTGTCGGCAGGCCCAATGTCGGCAAGTCCACCCTGTTCAACAGGCTGGCCGGCAAGCCCATGGCTATTGTCGATGACCGCCCCGGCGTCACGCGCGACCGGCGCGAGGCGCGCGGACGGCTGGGTGATCTCGACCTGCGCCTTGTTGATACGGCAGGCTATGAAGATGCCTCCACCGGCATTGAAGTGCGCATGCGTCAGCAGACCGAGATTGCGCTGGCCGAAGCCGATATCTGCCTGTTCCTGATCGATGGCCGGGAGGGCGTCACAGCGCTCGACGAGCGCTTTGGCGAGATCCTGCGCCAGACCTCCAAGCCCGTCATTCTGGTCGTGAACAAGGCCGAGGGCGCGCGCGGCGATGATGGCATTCTCGAAGCGTGGAATCTCGGGCTCGGTGAGCCCATCCCCATCTCCGCCGCGCACGGCGAAGGCATGGGCGAACTTTATCAGGCCATCCGCAAGGGGCTTGCGGAAGCAGGCATTGACGATACGCCGCCTGCGGACAGCACCGCAGAGGACGAGGACGGTGCACCGCTTCGCATCGCGGTGGCAGGCCGGCCCAATGTCGGCAAATCCACCCTCATCAACGCGCTGATCGGACAGGAGCGCCTGATCACCGGCCCGGAAGCGGGGCTGACGCGCGATGCCATCGCGGTCGACTGGCTGTGGGACGGGCAGCGCGTGCGCCTGCACGATACGGCGGGGCTTAGAAAGCGCGGCAAGGTCGATGAC
>CAZCEG010000070.1:0-688 GCA_964497275.1 uncultured Oceanicaulis sp. | reverse complement strand
TCGATGACCGGCTGGAGCGGATGAGCGCAGCCGACACGCTGCGCGCCATCAAGTTTGCTGAAGTGGTGCTGCTGCTCATCGATGCCGAGCGGCCCTTCGAGAAGCAGGACCTCAATATCGCCGACCGGGTGGAGTCTGAAGGGCGCGGCCTCATCGTGCTCGTCACCAAATGGGATCTGGTGAAAGACAAGGCCGCAACTCTGGCCGAGCTGCGCGAGAAGTTTGAGCGCCTCCTGCCGCAGGTGCGCGGCGCGCCGCTCATTCCTGTCTCTGCACTGACCGGGTTCGGGCTCGACAAGATCATGCCCGCCGTCGCGGCGCTGCATAAGAACTGGTCTGTGAAGGTGAAAACCCGCGACCTCAATGACTGGCTCGCCGAGATGGTCGCCCGCCATCCCCCGCCTGCGGTCGATGGCAAGCGCATCCGCCCCAAATACATGGCCCAGACCAAGGCCCGCCCGCCGACCTTCGTGCTGATGGCGTCGCGCGCCGGGCAATTGCCTGACAGCTATAAGCGCTATCTGGTCAATGGCCTGCGCGAAGCGTTCGAGCTTCCCGGCGTACCGATCCGCCTGATCGTCAAGGCGGGCAAGAACCCGTACGCGGATAAGGGTTAAGCCCATCCAGCTGTCATCCTCGGGCCGAGCGGAAGCGAGGTCCCGGGGACCCATGCCTGACAGGTAGAAGC
>CAZCEG010000069.1:0-9602 GCA_964497275.1 uncultured Oceanicaulis sp. | reverse complement strand
CTCCCAGGGGAAATCGCCCGCCTCGTCCCATTCATTGGCAAAGGGCGCGATCTCGCGCGCCACGAAGGCCTCCACAGATCCGCGGAAGGCCTTGCGCTCGGGCGTATCGAACGGGTTTCGCATCAGACCTTCACGATACCCTTGTTCAGGAGCAGTTCGGCGATCTGGACGGCGTTGAGCGCCGCGCCTTTCCTGAGATTGTCCGAGACTATCCACAGGGCGAGACCGTTTTCCACCGTCGGGTCTTCGCGCACACGGGAGACGAAGGTTGCAAATTCGCCCACGCACTCCACCGGCGTGACGAAGGCCGGCTCGTCCTCATCCGCGCGGTCGATCAGCATGATGCCGGGCGCCTCGCGCAATACGGAACGGGCCTTGGCGGCGCTGATCCCGATTTCAAACTCGATATGGGCCGCAACGCAGTGGCCGACAAAGACCGGCACCCGCGCGCAAGTGGCAAAGAGCTTGATTTTCGGGTCGAGGATTTTCTTGGTCTCGACCACCATCTTCCACTCTTCCTTCGTGGAGCCGTCCTCCATGAAGACGTCGATCTTGGGGATCACGTTGAAGGCGATCTGCTTGATGAAGGCCTGCGGCTCGATGGGGTCGTTCACATAGATGGCGCGGGTCTGCTTCCACAGCTCGTCCATGCCTTCAGCGCCCGCCCCGGAGGTGGACTGGTAGGTGGCAACTGATACCCGCGTGATAACGGCCGCATCGTGAAGCGGCTTGAGCGCAACGACGGTCTGGATGGTGGAGCAGTTGGGATTGGCGATAATGCCTTTCTTTATGCCGCCATCGAGGGCGTCGGCATTCACTTCCGGCACGATCAGCGGCACGTCAGGGTCCATCCGCCAGGCCGACGAATTGTCGATCACGAGGGCGCCTGCCTTGGCGATTTTCGGGGACCATTCCTTCGACACATCCCCGCCCGCGCTCATCAGGACGAGATCAACCTTCGAAAAGTCGAATGTTTCCAGGTCCTTGCATTTCAGGGTCTTGTCGCCATAGCTCAGCTCGGTGCCGACCGAGCGGCGCGAGGCGAGGGCGTGAACCTCGCCAGCCGGAAACAGGCGCTCGGCAAGAATGGTGAGCATCTCCTTGCCCACCGCGCCGGTTGCGCCAACGACTGCGATATTGAGTGCCATGAGCTGTGTCCTCTGAGTGTACGGCCGAAGGCACTACGCCATGGGCAGGCAATGTCAATCCGGCACACCTGCAAGGTGCCGTAGGGCTCCCGCGCAATGACATTGAACGCGTCCATCAATACGCTTTAAACGCGAGACTAACCAAACTACACTCAACCAGTTGGCGAACACCCCAAAATGGTATACCCGTTACCTTGTACCACCAAAAGCCAGCTCGCGAGGCTGGCTCTCCTATCGGCAGTTTGGGGGGAAGAGATTTATACCGACGGAGCACGGTGTAATAAATACGTAATGCAATTTTATACAAATTGACTACATGGAGCACATATTTTGATACTAATTTCAACCAATTTGGTCCTCTTTTAGGTATTGTTAGGCATTTATTATTGTTTTAATTTGCTTCGGTGTTGCCGAGCTATTCGGCGGGCGGGAAACTTGGCGGAGGCGTAATGTGGGATAATGCATCCGGGCAGCTAAATGCTGCAGGACAACACGACGAGACGACTGCCTTGGCGGGGACGACTCTCTCAACAGAACCAGCGATCTTTCTGGTCTCTCACGACATGACAGTGCGGCTGACCAATCTGGCCGGCACCGAACTCTTGAAGAAGAACAGCGCTCTGGTTGTAAAGGACGGGCGGCTCGCAGGGGCCACGGACAAGTTCGAGCAGCAATTGCGCGCCATGGTCGTGGCGGCCAATGATCGGGGGCATCGCGCCCTCGTTCAGTGCGGCCCTGGCGATGGCCGTAATACTGGCCGGCAATGGGTCGCTGTTTCGCGCCGGTTTGGCGGGGATGGCAGTTCAGAGAGCCTCATCATGCTCTCCTTGCGCACGCTCACGCGCTCCGAGCCGATGCTTGGCCGTGAAGTGATGTGGATATTCGGGCTGACGGCAGCGGAGGCCCGCGTAGCCGTGCAGCTGGCGGGGGGCTACTCGCTGGCCGAGATCGCAGAAACCAACGGGGTCAATATCTCCACCCTGCGTGCACAGCTGCGCTCGGTCTATGCCAAGACCGGCACCAACAAGCAGGCCGAACTGGTATCGCGCATATGGCGTGCGGCATCGCTGTAGCGCGTTAATGAACAGATAAGCATTCACTGAACTCGTTCAGGTTGTGGCGTGAGAGCTGATGAGGCTCTCACGCCATTTTTATTGGCATGTTAGCATCTTCTGGTTGCCCTCCGCACGTTTTGCGTTAACCCATCTTTTACCAAATTCTTACTATTCAATTACCTATTAGCACCACGATTTAGACTTTTTTAGGCGATGTTAACAGCGGATTAACCCGGTACCAATTTGCCTCGTGAAGAGGGGACAAGTCGGTGGGGAAGCATCCAGTCGAATTCCAGCTCTTCGTGAATACGTTGTTCCAACAGATCCTGAAGGGGATGTGATCATGAAGAAGTATCTCGTATCTGCCGCTGTAATGGCCGTTTTTGGCGCCAGCTCGGCTTTCGCTCAGGCCGTCCCGGCCTTCGGTGACAACCTGACCGTTTCGCTGTCGGCTGACGTCGCTGCCGTGTGCGGCGCCCAGCTCAACGCGGGTGACGGCCTCAACCTCGACATCGATTTTGGCGACCTGACCTCGGTCGCGTCTACGGCCCAAGTCCAGGTCGGTGGCGGCTCCATCACCTATGTCTGCAACGTGCCGGCTGGCTTCCAGCGTTCGTTCTCTTCTGACAATGGTGGCTTCCTGTACCGCGATGGTACTGCGGGTGGTTCCAGCAACCAGATTCCGTGGACCCTGCAGCACGGCGGCGGCAGCGGCCTGGGCTTTGCTGAAATCCAGCTGACCTCGGCGCGCAATGACAGCCGCGGCGGCAGCCCGGCGTTCACCGCTGGTCAGACCGGTGGCCTCACCTTCCGCGCCAATGGCGTTCAGGTGACCGGCGCGTCGGGCATCCTGACCACGAACGTGTTCGCGGGCGACTACTCCGACGTGATGCGCATCACCATCACGCCGAACTAAGCGGTTTTCAGACAATCGCGAGGGGTATGACCGGCGGACGGGGTTCGCCGGTCATACGTCCTTCTGGGCCAGGGCATAGTTAACGGGACGGGTCGGATGCGGCGTCAAAGTTTCAATATCCCCCTACAGCTGGCAGTAGCGTTCACGCTATTGCTGTTTGGATGCACCACACTTGCCATCGGCTCGGCCGGGCACACGCACGAGGTGCAGCCCATTCGCAGCTTCATCAATGTCGGAGAAGGTCAGCGCGACGGCGTGATCTCCATCCGCAATACGCGCAACCATTCCCTGCCCATCGAAATGGTCGTCTTCCGCCGGATCGTTGCCGAGGACGGAACGCAGACCCTTGAGCGCGCCGACGACGATTTCCTCGTATTCCCGCCGCAAATGGTGGTCCCGGAAGGGGCAAGCCAGGCGGTGCGTTACCAGTATCTGGGCGATCCGGATATTGCAGAGAGTATCGCCTATGTGATCGAAGCCCAGGAAGTACCGGTCGTGCCGGAGGGCTTTAGCGGCATCACGACTGTCTACAATGTCGGTGCTGCGGTATATGTGCAGCCCGCCCGCCCGCAGGCGCAACTCGCCATCAGCAATGTGCGCCGTGACGGTGACATCGTTCGGTTTGAAGTGCGCAATTCGGGCAATGATTACTCCTTCCTGACGCTCAACCAGATGGAATTGCGCTTCGCCGATGAGGCATTTGCCCTCGAGCCCGAAGCCGTAAACGCCATCATCGCCAACCCCATCGTGCCTCCCAACTCGCTGCGCCGGTTCGAGATGGACGTATCAGCCTATCCAGATGGCGTGCCGGAGATCCGCTTCGGGCGGTTCTGATCAGAAGCAGGCGGGATTTTGGGGAGCGGGCATGACCAGGCAGACAATCACACGAGCCGAGGGCCATTTCAGGCTGGGACTGCTGGCAGGGTCTGCCCTGCTCTCCTTGCTGGTGATGTCGCTGTCGTCGGCAGGGGCGACAGACCACATCGCCCGCGATGGCGCCTATACGGTACGCTCTGGCGATACCCTTTTCTCGATTGCAAGACGGCATGGTGTCGACTGGCGCGCGCTGGCCGAGGCCAATGGCCTCACCGACGCCAATCACATTGAGGTCGGCCAGGTTTTGCAGGTCACCGACATCGCACGGGGCCATGCCGCAGATGGCACCCATGCCAGCGCGCAGCCGCGCACCAGCGCATCAGCACAGGCCAGTGGCACCAACGGAGCCCGCAATCCGCGCGTGGTGCCCATGCTGCCGCCCGAGGATGAGGTTCTGGCCCCCGCTCCGCGCCGCCCGGTGATCGACGCTTCGCCGGTTCTATCGAGCTCGATTCCGGTGGTGGCCGAAGGCCGCCGCTACCCCAATGTGCCGGTGGAAACCACGGTATCGGAGCTCATCGCTGTTTCGCCGCTAGCGCTGGCGACAAGCCTGTCCGAACTGATCTCTGACGAAACGATAGACCGCTTGCGGCAACTGGGTTTCGCTCTCGTACCTCCCTCGGTCATTGAAGAGGCGACAGGTCTCGGCGTGGCGCTGGACCCGGCCACAATCAGCGTACGCGTCACCGTGCCTCCCAGCCTTCGCCGGACGCGTGCCCAGGCCATTCTGGGTACGGATTTCGACGAAAGCACGATCCGCGTCTATCCATCGAACTTCGCCGTCGGCACGACAGTGGGTCTGGTCGTAACAGATGATCTGAATGGCGGTCAGGACCCGCGCGGGCAGCTCGCCCTTGCCGGATTTGCCAATCTGGGCGGGCTTCGCGGTGTCAATCTCGACTATAGCGGCACCTATACGTTCACCGGCGGTGACACGCAGTTCCGGCGCGGTCCTCTCGTTGCGTTTGTTGACGATCCTGAACGCGTGCTGCGGTACTCTGCCGGTGATCTGGTCACGGCCCAGCCACGCCTCGCGGGCAGCAGGGCCCTCCTGGGCGTGGGTCTTGACCGCTCCTATGTCGAACTGCAGCCGACGCGCATCGTACGCCCCACAGGTCGGCGCAGCTTCGTGCTGGAGCGCGAGGCTACGGTAGAAATCTACGCCAATGACGCGCTGGTCAGCCGCTTCGTCTCGCCCCCTGGCCCGATCGACCTGACGGATATTCCGCTCGCCAACATTACCAATAATGTCCGCATCGTGGTGGAAGACAGCCTTGGACGGCGCGAGCTCGACAGTTTCTCGCTCGCCAGCGACCTGTCGCTATTGTCGGTCGGGCTCGATGAATTCAGCGTGTCACTCGGTGTCCTGCGTGATGAGACGCTCAGCGGCTTTGACTATTCCAGCGATATCGTCGCCAGCGCGTTTTACACGCGCGGCCTGACCGAGCAGATCACGGCGAGCGCGCATATCGCCTACACGCCTCTGGTCACCAATGCCGGGGCATCGCTGGCCTTTGGCGGGCTTGGCGGCGTCTTCCTGCTGGAAGGTGCGCTCAGCGAGTCCGATTTCTCGGGCAGCGGCTATGCCGCCAGCCTCACCTTCCGCGCCGACGGCATCCTGCCCGGCGTGAATGATGCGCTTACCTTCGGTCTCGACCATACGAGCGAGGATTACGCGACAATCAGTGATACCGGCGCATTTGGTAACCTGCGCTACGATCTTGCCGTCGATTACCGCTTTGACCTCAGCTCGTCGATCCAGGCGGGTCTCGGGGTCAATGCATCGGAGCGCTACGGTGTATCCGGCACGGACCGGCTTGTGACGCTGAGCCTTTCACGCCGCTTCGACTTCTTCCAGATCGGCCTTTCGGCGCGTTATGGCGAAACCGCTTTGGGCAATGATGTCAGCGGCGTTTTCCTGAGCCTGTCGCGTATTTTCGGCCCCCGCACCTTCGGTATTGCCAGCTATGACACCCGTACGCGGACCTCACGGGCAGAATTCGCACGCTCACGCGGGATCCGCGTGCCCGACTATAATTACCGGGTGTCGGTGGAGGACACCGATGGCGACACGCGCGTCAGTGGCCGCGTTGGATACAGCCACTCGCGCTATGAGGCAGACCTTAATGCCGTCAGCCGCATCAACGCGCCCTCGGGCAGCTCAGGCGATACGGTAACGGCCCGCCTGCAGAGCGGATTTGGTTACGCGGATGGCACGTTTGGCATTGGCCGTGATCCCGGCCGGGGATTCTTCATGGTGCGCCGTCACCCCACCTTGTCCGATGCGCGCCTTGATGTCCGCCGGGGCTCATTGTCGGGTCAGGTGGCTGCGACCGGCGAGAGGTTCGGCCCGGTCCTGACACGCGCAGACCTGCCCTACCGTCCGGTCACCTTCTCGGTGGGCGTGGTGAATGCGCCGATTGGCTACGACACTGGCGATACCGTGTTCGGTACTCTGCCCGGCGCACGTAGCGGCGTGGTGGTAACCGTAGGCCGGGATGCCTTCCGGACCGCCATCGCGACCCTGTCCTTCGAGGGTGCCCCGCTGGAGCTCGCCTATGGCCGGCTGATAGCGCTCGCAACCGGCGAGGAACAGACCGTCTTCACCAACCGGGCCGGACGGGTTGCCCTGCCCAATCTCGAGCCCGGACGCTACCGGGTGGAGTTCACCGAACGCGCGGTGGGGTTCGAATTTGAAATTGCCGACAATGATGAGGTGTTCCTCAACCTTGGAAGCATAGCTCTGGAGCCATGACATGAACCGCCTGTTTCTTGCCCTTGCCGCTGCGCTGGCGGCCTCCATCGGTAGTGCGCATGCCCAGCTTTGCCCGGGCTACACGCTGAACATCGAGCAGGTGGCCGGTGACACCTACGACCCGGTGGACGTTGTGCCGACGCGGGTGCAGGTGAGGCTTAGCGTTGATGGCGGCACAGCGCCCGCCGCCTGCGCCTTGCAGCCCGTCATCGTGTCAGCTGACTTCGACACCGATCCGCTGGCCACCGTGTTCCGCAACCCGGACAGCCTGCTGAATCTGACCGGCAGCTATCCCGGCAATGCCGATGCCAATCTTGTCGGCTTTACTGCCCGCCTGACCCTTGGCGCCCGCCAGCGCCTCGTTTCCGGTGAGCCGATTACACTTAGCCTTGTCGATCTGACGGCGGGACAGTTCCTGCGCGCCGGCACCTATACCTCGCCCATTCGTGCCCGGGTGGGCATTGGGGGTACACCGGTCACGCTGAACCTCGTCAGCCAGGTGGTGCCCGCCATGCAGCTTCTGGCCTCGTCCGCCGACGGGCAAGAAACAATCGATCTGGGGGATCCGCGCAACGGCACCAGCGGTTCGACGCTCTTCTTCTTCCGCAGCAATATGGGCGTGCAGGTCGCCGCAAGCTCGCTCAATGGCGGCCGCCTTCTTCACGAAGGCGGTACAGGGCACACCATTCCCTACACCATGAATCTCGCCAGTACGCCGCTGAACCTGTCCGCCGGTCCTGCCCAGGTGAACATTCCCTTCACCAGCATCCTGCCGCGCGCGAGCCTGATCGAGGTGAATGTGCCTCCGCCGCCCGCCAATGACCAGCCCTTCGCTGGTGTCTACCGCGACACGGTAACGCTCAGCTTCACGCCGTTCTGATTGAAGGACCGTCAGACGGTCAGGATGTCCACCGCGAGCGTGGAAGGCCCGCCATCGCCCCCCGGCGCTTCCACGAAGATGCGCTGAACGCCGGGCGCGTTGAGGCGCACACGGATCATGCCGTCCGATGCATCGCTGGACACCATGGCATCGGGCGAGCTCGCCGCGCCAAATACCATTTCCTCATCCGTGCTGCGCAGGGAAATCTGGAAGAATTCGCTGTTGCAGACGGTCTGAAGTTCAAAGCCGTCCACCCCGCCCTGCGACACAGGCTGCACGGAAATCACGTTGCAGCTGGCGAGCACGCGCGCCCGCAGATTCAAGGAAACATCATTGCCGGGCTGGGCCATCGCCGCACCCGAAAGGACCGTCGACACCGTCAGAAGGCCCGCCACCACTACACACCGCATCCCACCCTCCTTTTGAGGTTTTTGTGATGCCGACACTAGCAAAGAGAGGCTAAACAACGGTCAATGCGCGGTTAGGCGAGCATTTACCGCCTTTGTTAGTGGACTGTTTCTATCTTATACCTCAAATGAGGTATGTTGTTATCCGAAATATAATTGCACGCCAATCAAACAAAGAAAACCCCTCGCCATCCGTGTTGGCGAGGGGCTATCGTGACTATAAGGCTGTGAGGGCGACGGCGGTGATCAATCCTTTTTCAGATCACACATGAAACACCGCCGGGCAGCACCCTGAACAGCGCTTCACCAAGGCAGTTCGTCATCTGGCGGGGTTTCGCTCGTGGTGCCGCTTGCTCCATGAACATCAGGCACGGGCGCTTCGGGGGGCGGCAGGTAGAAGCGGCAGCCGCGGCTAGGCCTTGCGCGCCCTTCAGAGTCGTCCTGCATGCAATTTAGCATCATTTCCTGGCCGGGCCGATCCTGCTCCGGATAGCTTTCTACCCACTCCCAACGCCAGTAAGCGCCTGTCTGACAAGGCTCGCTCAAGCAAACTTGCTCAGGGTCAATATTGGGGGCCTGATACACTCGAGTGTGAACAAGCCCAACATGGCTGGCATACTGACAGGTGAGATAGGGCACGCCATCTACGTCAAGCCGCTTCACCATGGTGAACAGCGCCGTTTGCGGGTTTTGTTGCTGAACGCGCCACCCCGGCCCGCCATACTCGCGTTGTCGTTCGTCGGGCACGAAGCCGTCTGCGATCTGAGCGCGGATTGTCTCGGCGCTGACGCAATAGCTGGGTGTGGAATTGTGGATATGCCGGACTTCGTCGCTGAGTGCGGACACCCCCGCCGCCGACACCACAGCGAGTACCATAGTGGAAAAAATCATGATCCCCTCACGTGAAATACGTATCAGCATTTCACGTAAGGGTTTAAACGCCAAGTTGAAAATAGACGATTACGCCAGGCTCGGATCAATGTCCTTGCAGGCCTTCACAAGGCCTTTTACCGCGTCGACCGAGTGATCGAACATGGCCTGCTCGTCCTTGTTCAGGCTGATCTCGACCACCTTCTCCGCGCCGCCAGCGCCGATGATCACCGGCACGCCCACATACATGTCCTTCACACCGAACTGGCCGGTCAGGTGCACGGCGCAGGGCAGGACGCGCTTCTTGTCGTTAAGGTAGGATTTCGCCATCACGATGGCGCTTTCGGCCGGGGCATAGAAGGCCGAGCCATTGCCCAGAAGCTGGACGATCTCGCCGCCGCCAGAGCGGGTACGGTCCACGATGGCGTCGATCTTCGCTTGCGTCGTCCAGCCCATGGCGACGAGATCCGGCACAGGAATACCGGCCACGGTGGAATAGCGCGTCAGCGGTACCATGGTGTCGCCATGGCCGCCCATGACGAAGGCGGTGACGTCTTCGACCGACACCTTGAATTCTTCGGCCAGGAACCAGCGGAAGCGGGCCGAGTCCAGCACGCCCGCCATGCCGACCACCATGTGGTGGGGCAGGCCGGAAAACTCGCGCAAGGCCCAGACCATCGCGTCGAGCGGGTTGG
>CAZCEG010000068.1:0-9647 GCA_964497275.1 uncultured Oceanicaulis sp. | reverse complement strand
GACGCTGATTGTAATCAGGATCAAGCCCAAGACCGCGCCGATGATTATATCCGGCTGCCAGCCGTACGGCCCCTGGATGTGAACACGCACCACGTATTCGATGGGTTTGATGGCCGTGGCGAGTACCGGGATCAGGATAAAGACCCCTGCCGCCAATGCTGTGAGGCGATGGGCGTCCGTTCTCTTGAGACCGAGGTCCAGCTGCAGGTCGTGGTAACGCCCGGCTAGCAGCCGGCAGGCCGGACCGGCCAGGACCAGAACGATCATCCAGATGACGGCGGACGCAATCAGAAACATCCTATCGTCGGCGATAGCCTGGAGTGTAACGGCACGATCAGTTTCGGTGATGTAGTCGGCCTCCAGCATGGCGCGCTGGTATCGGAACATCATCCAAAAGGCCACGCTTATTGATGCGAGCTGAAACAGAGCGTAAATTCTCACAATCAATGCAGCCAGCGAGGTAATGGCGATCATGCCGGGTCTCCGGTTGGGCGTAACGCCATTCACCCTGCTTAGCTAAGCCCTGACAAGCGAAAAATCGTCCTTTGGTTGTGCAAAATACCCGTCATTTTCCCGCCCCACGCTGACGACTAGGCAGTTGGCTTGAGAGCCAAACCCGGCCAAGCTCCCCGATACGAAAATATTCGGGAAGCTGGACATGACCATCATCAATCGACGCGCGGCCCTTGGCCTTGCGGGCGGGGCGGCGTTCAGCCTCCTCCTTCCGCAGACGGCCTGTGCGCGCCAGCCGCGCACCGCCGCCAATGACGGCCCCGCCTTTGTGCGCGACGATATCGGGCGTCTGCGCGAGGTGCTGATCCACACCTCCAGCGAGCGCGATTATCAGGTGGACAGGCTGCGGCGCGGTCTTGTGCCCTATCTCGATCTCGACTGGGAGGAGGCATCGCGCCAGCAGGCAGCCTTTGCCGAACTTCTGCGCGCCTCCGGCGCGAACACGCTGGAAATTGCCGATGTGCTGGCCTCCGCGATTGATGCGGCGAAATCTCAGGGTAGCTGGCGGGCCTGGCTGTCCGCAGCGCACCCGAGGCTCTCGCTTGATCCCGATGCGGTGACGGCCGATACGCTGCTGGGCCGTGATCCTGCCTATCAGTTCCAGCGCCGCGCCGATGGCAGCTATTCCCATTTCGCCAGCGGCACCGCCTCGACCATGTGGACCCGCGATGCCAGCTTCATGACGCCTGAAGGGCTTGTGATCTGCAATTCAGCCTCCGAAGGGCGCCTGCGCGAGAACATGACGCTGCGCTTCATCGCCATGCACGCGCCCGAACTTGCCGATTACCCGGTGGCCTTCGACGCGGTGGCAGAGGGGCTGATCGTCGAGAGCGGCGACGCCCAGATGGTGGATCGCAATACGCTCTTCCTCGGTGTTGGCCAGCGGTCTGATCCGCGCACAGCGCAGGAACTGGCCCGCAGGCTCAATCTCGATGTGGTGGCCGTGCAGATCCACAAGACCGAGTTTGTCACCCGCAATCCGAGCCTGATGGGCTCCGGTGCGCTGGGGCAATTGCGCGTTCTATTCCTGCACCTCGATACCTTCTTCACCCATGTGAACACCAATCATGTCCTCACTGTGCCGTGGTTCCTGGAGATGGAACATGCGGGCGAGGACCCGCTCAGCCACTTCATCCGCGGCGCGCAGGCAGATACGGCCGTGGAAGCGGCAGACGCCGCTGCCGCGCTCGACTTCCTCAAGGAGTTCGGCAAGGTCACGGTCTATCGCGCTGGTTCCGGCGAGGTGGAGGACAGGGAGGAGATGAAGCTCCTCGATTACGTGAAGGCGCGCGGCTATCAGGTCACCTATGTCGGTGGGCGCGAGCCGGAAGACAGCGCGGAAGCCTTCTCCCACTTCATGAACGTGTCGCTGGGTGAATTGCGCCGGCAGGCCTCCAACGTGGTGGCAACCGCGCCGGGCGAGGTGCTGGCCTATGCCGGCTCGCCGCAGACCCGCGCTGCGCTGGAGCAGGGCGGCATCACTGTCACCACGTTTGGCGCGCGCGAGCTGTGGGCCCATCATGGCGGACCGCACTGCCTGACCATGCCGCTGCGCCGCGACTAGGCAGCTTGCATCGGGGCGTTGGAACGCTACAGCTAGGGTCATGAGCGGCCCCATCCCGTCACGCCTGCAAATCGAGCTGCCCGTGCTGGATGCGGACGCGGCGCGTCATGCGCGTGCGGACATTCCTGCATCCGCGCTCAAGGCCTGGCCGAAGGGGGCTGAGAGCTTTCTGGACGCGGTGCTGGCCGCTTCGCCCTACCTCGCGAGGCTCGGCGCGAAGCGCCCGGACACGCTAGCTGCCCTTGCCCGCAAGAGCCCGACGAGTCTTGCCAGAGCCGCGTGTGAGCTGGCGCTCGCTGCGCAGGCCTGCACCAATGAAGCCGATGCGATGACGGCGCTGCGCCACGCCAAGGCCGATATCCACCTCATCACTGCGCTGGCCGATCTCTCCGGCGCATGGCCGCTGGAGCAGACGACCGCTGCGCTGTCAGACTTTGCCGATGCGGCCGTGAAGGGGGCGCTGGGCTACGCCGCGCGGGTGGCGGGGTTTGAGGGCAGCGCGGACAATCCGGTGCCGGGTCTCATCGTGCTGACGCTGGGAAAGCTTGGCACGCGCTCGCTCAACTACTCCTCCGACATTGATCTGGTGCTCGCCTACGAGCCGGAGCTGTTCACCCCGCCTGAGGGGCGCGAGGCGCAGCGCACGGCGACGAAACTGGCGCAGGCGCTCGTGCGCCTGCTGACCGAGATGACGCCTGCAGGCTATGTGTTCCGCACCGATCTGCGCCTGCGCCCTGATCCGTCCTCCACGCCCCTTTGCGTCAATGCCGACATGGCGCGCCATTATTTTGAAGCCGTGGGGCAGAACTGGGAGCGGGCGGCCTATGCCAAGGCGCGCGCCATCGCCGGAGATATCAAGGCAGGCAACGCCTTCATCGGTGATCTTGAGCCCTTCATCTGGCGGCGCGCGCTGGACTTTGCTGCCGTGGAAGACATTCGCGCCCTCGCCAAGCAGATACAGGCCGTCGGCAACCGGGCCGTGCTGGAGGTGGCGGGCCATGATCTGAAGCTCGGCCTTGGCGGCATTCGCGAGGTGGAGTTCTACGCGCAGGTGCTGCAGCTGGTCTTCGGTGGGCGCAAGCGCGAGGTGAGGGTGCCCGGTACGCTGGAAGCCCTACGCGCGCTGTCTGAGGCACGCCTGCTCGATAGCGGCGATGCGGCGCGGCTCGCCGAGGCCTATACCTTCCTGCGCCACTGCGAACATCGCATCCAGATGCTCGATGACGAACAGTCCCAGACCCTGCCAGCGCGTGCGGAGCGCCGCGCGGCGGTGGCGGCTTTGAGCGGATTTGCCGAGCTTGCGGCCTTCGATGCGAAGGTGGAAGCAACGCTCCAGGCCGTCCACGCCGCCTTCTCCGAGCAGTTCTCCGATGGTGACAGCCTGGCCACCAGCGTTGGCAGTCTGGTGCTCACTGGCGTCGAGCCGGAGCCGGATACGCTGGCCACGCTCGCGGCGCTGGGCTTTTCCGATCCGGTACGCATCTGGCACCAGCTGGCGGGCTGGGCGGCAGGGCGGGCGCGGGCCGCGCGCACAGAGCGGGCAAGGCGGCTGTTCTCAAGGCTCGCCCCGCGTCTGGTGGAGGCCATTGGCGCGACGGGCGATCCTGATGCCACCTTCACCCGGTTTGCGGTGTTCTTTGAGGGCCTGCCGTCCGGCGTGCAGCCGCTATCCCTGCTGATCAACCATCCGGCGCTAGCAGACGAGCTGATTGCGATCCTCGGTCTTGCACCGCGCCTTGCTGAGGATGTGGGCCAGCGGCCCGCCCTGCTGGATGTTATGCTGGAGCCCGCCTTCTCCACGCCTCTGGCTGAAAGCGGCACGATAAGCGCTGAAGCCTATGAAGCGCGTCTGGCGCGCGTGGACGGCTTTGAACAGGTCATCAACGAGGCCCGCCGCATCGTGCGCGAGGAACGCCTGCGTATCGGGGCGCAGCTACTGCGGGGCCGGGCGAAGGCGAGCGAAGCAGCGTCCGCCTATTCACAGCTTGCAGCCCTTTCCGTAGCGGCCATGGCGCGCGCGGCGGACGCAGAGATCGCCAAGCGTCACGGGCCTGCGCCGGGGCGATGGCATGTGCTGGGCATGGGCAAGCTCGGCGGCGGGGAGCTGTCTGCCGATTCCGATCTTGATCTGATCGTGGTCTATGAAGCCACAGCCGAGCAATCGCGCGGTGAACGGCCTCTGGAGGCATCTGTCTGGTTTGCCCGCTTTACCCAGCGCCTCGTCTCTGCCTTGTCGGCCCCGACAGAAGAGGGCGAGCTCTACCCTGTGGACCTTGCCTTGCGTCCGTCCGGTTCGGCGGGCCCAGTCGCGGTGTCCCTGCAGCGCTTTGAGACCTATTACCGCGAAGAGGCCTGGGTGTGGGAGCGCATGGCGATGACGCGCGCCAGCGTGATCGCCTCCAGCGGCAAGCCGGGCGCGGTGGAGCGCGCGATCAAGGCAGCGGTGAACGATCACACGCTCGAAGGCGACGCGGTGCGTCAGGCGGCGCTGGACATGCGCGCGCGGCTGGAACGCGACAAGCCCGCAGGCTCGGCGTGGGATCTGAAAATGCGACCCGGCGGCCTCATCGATATCGAGTTCATCGCGCAGGCAGGGCTCGTCGCCGCCCGCCTCGGCCCATGCCCCTCAACCCGCGAGGCGCTGGGCGTTCTCGCGTCGAAGGGTATTCTGCCCAAGGCGGAGGCGCAGACGCTCGCCGATGCCCACCGGCTCTATGGCGATGTCACCCAGCTTACGCGGCTGGCTCATGGCAACGGGTTTGATGCCGGCGAGGCGAGCGGGCCGTTCGCTGCGCGGCTGGCTGAAGAAGCCGGATGCGGGACGCTGGAGGCGCTGTCGAATGCCCTCGCGCAAACGGCTGATGCCGTAAGGTCCATATTTATCAGTCAGATAGGTGATTTGTCAGCGGCGAGCGACGGATAGGCGCGCCTCGCCCCGTTATTTCCGGTGCAGAGGGATTGTTGAACCACCCCCCCCACATCTGGAGATCACTTTCATGAAAACCTCCCTGAAACTTGTGACCGCACTGGCTCTTGGCCTTGCTGCCGTTCCGGCCGTGTCGATCAGCGCCCACGCCGCATCCGTGGTGCAGGAAGCAGAGGCCGGCGAGCGCGGTGAACGCCGTGGCTATCGTCATCGCGGCTGGAGCCCGGAAGCGGCTGCAGAGCGTCTGGCGCGCATCGATGCCAATAATGACGGCGTCATCACCCGCGCCGAGTTCCTCGCCCATCACAGCGCCCAGTTCGACCGCATGGACGTCAATAATGATGGCGTGGTGAACGCCGCTGATCGTGAACGCCTGCGCGAGCTCTGGAACGAGTTTGCCGCCGAGCGCGGGGTTGAGCCGCGTCCGCAGCGTGGCAACTGGTGGGGCCGTGGCGGAGAGCGCGCCGATCGCGAGATCAATCGCGCCGATTTCGAGGCCCGTGGCAACGCCATGTTTGACCGCTGGGCCGGAGAGGGCAATGATTCGGTGAGCATCGAGGCGGTGCAGGCCCGCATGGCCGAAATGCGCGAGCAACGTCAGTCACGGGGCGAGCGCCGCCAGTATCGCCGTCGCGACTGATCTGTCGCCTGTCCACGCGTTTGTCAGGGAGGCCGCCATCCGGCCGGTTCTGCGCGTCATTACCGGGTCCGGACGGACGGGCCTTCCTGACAGCGACGTGGCGCTGGCAAAGGCGCTCGCGCGTGGTGACAGGCGCACGATGGAAGGCTTCATCGCCGGCACCTTGCCGCGCATTACAGCAATTGCGGTGCGGATGCTGGGGGATCGTGCGGAAGCCGAGGATATCACGCAGGAAACCTATCTGCGGGTCTGGCGCAACGCAGGCAGATGGACGCCCGGCGCGGCAAGACTTGAAAGCTGGGTCATGCGCATCGCGATCAATCTGTGTCATGACCGCCTGCGCAAACGCCGCGAGCTGGCCTTGCCGGAAGACTTCGACCGGGCCGATGGCGCGGCAGGCATTGAAGACAGGCTCGCCGGAGCAGACAGCGCGGACAGGGTGCGCAGCGCTGTCCAGTCCTTGCCGGACCGCCAAAGGCTGGCGCTTGAGCTCTGCCACTTCCAGGGGCTCTCCAATATCGAAGCTGCTGACATCATGGAGGTGAGCGTGGACGCGATTGAATCGCTCCTGTCGCGCGCCCGCCGGACGCTTCGCGAACACTTGCGCGGCGATGCGCAGGACCTGATAGAGACGTTTGAACAGAGCCGGGGAGACCCAACATGATGGACGCACAGCGCTTTGAGGACATGGTTGAGGCCTTCGGGGCCAATCCTGACCGCTGGCCGATGAGCGAACGGGCGCAGGCGCTCGCGTTCGAGCGCGCCAATCGCGAACTGGCTCTGGAAATCTGTAACCGTGCGGCGGCGCTCGATAGTTTGCTGGAAACGGCGCGGGTGGCCGAACCGCCAGATGCGCTGGCCAGCCGGATACTCGCTGCCGGGATTGCTGAAACGCGCTTTGCCCCGCGCTGGGCGCAGATTGCCGCCGTTCTGGCGCTCTCTGCCGGGCTTGGGCTTGGCTGGGGCGGAGCGAGCCTTGAGGATGCCGCTGGCGGCGAAGGCGCGGCCTATGCTGCGGCCTTCTCCGAGCTCGGTGATGATGGCTTTGAAGATCTGGCTGACTGGATTCAGGACGAGGTGCGCTGATGAGCTTTTTTGCTGGCCGGACTGTGTGGATTGCCTTGCTGCTCGCCTCCCTGCTCGCCAATGGCGTGCTGGCTGGCATCCTCGTCCAGCGCAAGGTGGCTTCCGAGGTGACGCAGCCAGGCCGGGACCGCACCGACTTGCGTGGCAGCTTCAATCCGCGCGCCTTCGTTGCTGCTTTGCCGGAGGATCGCCGGGAGGCCGCGCGGCGCGAGCTGCGCGACGGGCTGAGGGCGCTGCGCCCGCTGATGCGGGCCTCTTTCGATGCGCGCCGCCGGGCCAATGAGGCGATGGGGTCTGCCGAGTTTGATGCGGATGCGGTGCTGGCAGCGATGGCGGAGTTCCGCGCTGCCCGCGCGCAGGTCGAGGCACAAGCCGAACAGGTGCTCCTCGATATTGTGGCAGACCTTGATCCGGAAGCTCGCCGGATCGCACTGGAGGCCGCCTACGCGCCGCGCGAGGGCAGGGGCATGAGGGGGCGTGACCAGCGCCGCCGCAACGGGCCACCGCCCGGAGAGTAGGGCCTGGAGTAGGGCCTCTATTCAGCCGCCTCGGTGATGGACGCGCCGTCATCCTCGCCGGGCTGTTCGCTGCGCGGTGCGGACGGGATGGTGAAGGACACGGTCGTGCCCTTGCCCAGTATCGAGTCGATCCGCAGCTCCCCGCCGTGCAGTTCGATAAGCGATTTCGACAAGGCAAGGCCGAGCCCGGAGCCCTGATGGCTCTTGGAGTGCTGGCTTTCGATCTGCTCGAAGGGACGTCCGAGCCGGGGCAGGTCTTCCTCCGCAATGCCAATACCCGTATCGGCGACCTGCAAGACCAGACCGTCTGCGGCCTCGAACGCGCGCACCACGACGCGCCCGCCTTCGGGCGTGAACTTCACCGCATTGGTCATCAGATTGATCAGGATCTGCTTCAGGGCGCGCGGATCGGCCTCCACCTCGGGCAGGCCTTCCGCCTCGACACGCATCTGCAGGCCCTTTTCCTGCGCGCGCGCCGAAATAAGCCGCATGCACTGCTCGATGACCTCCATCACCTGCACCGGTTCGGTTTGCAGGTTGAACTTGCCGGCCTCGACCTTGGACATGTCCAGAATGTCGTTGATCAGCAGGAGCAGATGGCCGCCGGAATTGTGGATGTCGCCTGCGTATTCGACATAGCGGTCATGGCCCAGCGGGCCGAACATCTGCGTCTTCATCATCTCCGAGAAGCCGATAATGGCATTGAGCGGCGTGCGCAGCTCATGGCTCATATTGGCCAGGAACTCGGACTTGGAGCGGTTGGCCTCCTCCGCGCGCAGCTTCTCGCTGCGATAGCTCTCGGCCAGTTCCTCGACCTTGGCCCGTGACTGTTCGAGCGTGTCGACGGTGTGGCGCAAGGTGCGCTGGCTCTCCAAAAGCTCGGCCTCCTGATGCTTCAGCAGGGTGATGTCGGCGCCCACGCTGACGATGCCGCCATCTTTGGTCTGACGTTCGGAGTAGTGAAGCCAGCGCCCGTCAGCCAGCTCCATCTGGTAGGATTCCCCGTCATTCTCGCTGTTGTGGACATTGAGGATGGAGGCTGCGGCAGCCGCTTCGACCGCTTCATAGGCCATGCCCGCGCGCAATGAGCCTTCGGGCAGGCGGAAGAAGTCGCGGAATTTGCGGTTCCACAGGATCAGGCGCCGGCGGGAATCCCACAAGGCAAAGCTTTCCGTCATGGATTCCAGCGCTGCACGCAGGCGTGTCTCGGCGGCGGCCACGCGGGCCTGCGCCCCCTTGCGCTCGGTGACATCGATGGCAACGCCAACGAGGCGCGGGCCCGCGCCCATGCCGTCGCGTGCGAGCAGGCGTCCGCGCATCTGCACATAGACGGCGAGATGCTGGGCGCGCACTTCCAGATCCACTTCCTCGTCCCGGGCAGCACTTTTCAGCGCGGTGCGAAGCCGTGAGCGGTCCTCCCCGGACAGCAATTGCATGAAGTCCGCGCCAGACAGGCTGGCACTGTCGGCAAGGCCCAGCATGCGGGCAAAGGAATCGGTGATGAAGACCTGATCGGTCTCGATATCCCAGTCCCAGACACCGCAGCGCGCGCCCTCGATGGCGAGGCGGAAGCGGCGTTCGGAATCCAGAAGGCGGGCCTGTGTCTGTTTCAGCGCGCCGGACTGGATCAGCAGCACGACATAGAAGGCGAGGGCGGTAAACAGCGGCCCGAAGAACAGGAGCGCATGGAAAATCAGCGTGGCGTTCCATGCCGCCGCGTCCAGTCCGCTCGGGGCGAGGGCGTAGACGTAAAGCGGCGCATCACCGAGCCGGGCGACGCCAAGAATATGGGCTGTGCCGCCGATCATCGCGCCAGACAGCGCACCGCCGCCTGAATCGCCAATCTGGCGCACCCTGCGGGTTTCAAGCCCGAAGCGCTCCGCGGCGAGCGGCGCACCGCTGATCGGCGCGTCCGGGCGCAGGGCGAGGGTGCGCCCCAGACCATCGGTGAGGATGGTGATGCGGTTGCCATCGCCTGTGCCCATCAGGCGGGACGGTTCGGCAAAGGCCAGAAGGGTGCCAACCTGCCCGCCACTACCCTGAACAGGGGCCGCTAGCACTACAAATCCGTCCGGGCCGGCCATGGCCGCGATCCATTGCGGGCTGCCGAGCGCGGCATCGGCGGCGACAGCGAGATCGGCGGGCAGTTCGCCTGCAGTCACCGGCTCGCTATCCGGCAGCCAGAGTGCGGCGCCCGCGATGTGGACGGTGCGGGCAAGGCTTGCCACGGCTTCTTCACGCCCGCTCGCATCATCGATGCGTTGAAGCCCCGTGGCGGCAAAGTTCAGCGCGCCGCGTATCTCCGACAGGCGTGCGGTGACCGTTTCTGCAACGAAGGCGGCAGAGCGCGCCTGGCGGTTCTCGGCATCTGCGCGGGCATTGGCCCATTCCATCTGGAGC
>CAZCEG010000067.1:0-9674 GCA_964497275.1 uncultured Oceanicaulis sp. | reverse complement strand
CGGGCAGTTCCTTCTCATTGTTCGAGGTGATGATGACGATGGGGCGCACCTCGGCCTTCACCGTCTCGCCCGTCTCGTAGACATGGAACTCCATCCGGTCGAGTTCCTGCAGGAGGTCGTTCGGAAACTCGATATCGGCCTTGTCGATCTCGTCGATCAGCAGGATGGGCCGCGTCTCGTGGGTGAAGGCCTCCCAGAGCTTCCCCTTGCGGATGTAGTTGCGGACATCATGCACCTTGCCATCGCCGAGCTGGCTGTCGCGCAGGCGCGCCACTGCGTCGTATTCATAAAGCCCCTGCTGGGCCTTGGTGGTCGACTTGATGTGCCATTCCAGCAGCGGCGCGTTCATGGCGCTCGCGATCTGGCGGGCAAGCTCGGTCTTGCCGGTGCCGGGCTCGCCTTTCACCAGCAAGGGCCGCTCCAGCGTGACGGCAGCGTTCACCGCTGCGGCCAGTTCCTCTGTCGCGACATACTGGCTGGTGCCTTCAAAGCGCATGATCGTTAACCCTTGGCTATAGCGTTTCAGTGTCAAACCTTGGGCGAGAAACTAGAACGCGAAAACGCAAATCGCGAGTGCCGCGCGGCATTTTCTTTTGCGTTGCACCGGAGCGGGACGCATCCAGAATCGCGCTAGCGTTCGAACGCAAGAAACCGGCACCATAAGGAGGCCAGCGAGGTTGTGAGGCTTGCCGTCATTCCTGCCCGCGCAGGCAGCAAGCGCATCCCGCGCAAGAATGTCGCCCCGTTTCACGGGCGGCCCATGCTGGGCTGGGCGGTGGAGGCTGCCTTGCGCGCCGGTTGCTTCGATCAGGTCATCGTCTCCACCGATGATCCCGGAATCGCCGAAATTGCGCAGTCCGAAGGGGCAAGCGCGCCGTTCCTGCGTCCGCCGGAACTTTCCAATGATCATGCAGGCCTGATGGAGGTGATGGCGCACGCGCTCGGCGCTGTGTCAGGAAAGGTCGAGCTGGCCTGCTGCCTTCTGCCCACGGCGGTGCTGGTGACGCCGGAGCGCCTGCGCGAGGGGCTGGATGTGCTCATCGAAGACCCCGCGCTCGATTACGCTTTTGCGGCCTTGCGGTTTCCTCACCCGGTGGAGCGGGCGCTGGCGCGCGATGCGGCGGGCCTCGCCTCCATGGTCAGTCCGCAGCACCTTACCACCCGCACGCAGGATCTGCCGGAGCGCTTTCATGATGCCGGCCAGTTCTACTGGGGCCGCGCCGATGCCTGGCGGGCGGGAAAGCCGGTCTTTACGGCCCGCGCGCGCATGATCGTGCTCGAAGGGCATGAGGCGGTCGATATCGATACGCCGGATGACTGGCAGCGGGCCGAGCGCCTGTTTGCCCTTGCAAGGACCGGACGGCCATGAGGGCGCGCGTTCTCTTCCGTCCGGATGCCTCGCTGCGCATGGGGTCCGGCCATCTCATGCGCTGCCTGACGCTCGCCGATGCGCTGGCTGCGCGCGGGGTTACCAGCCTTTTTGCCTGCAATGCCAGTGACGGGTTTGATGTCTCGCCCATCACGGCGCGTGGCCACACCCTGCACATGCTGGCCCCTTTCGGCAACATTATGGAGGACGCCCGCGCCACCGCGCAGCTAGTGGCCGCCCATGCGCCAGACTGGCTGATAGTGGATCATTACGGTCTGGATGCCGTCTGGGAGGCGGCCTGCGGCCAGCCGCAAGACAGGCTGTGCGTCATCGATGATCTCGCCAACAGGTCCCATGCCTGCGGCTGGCTCTTTGATAGTGGCATGCACCGCCGCATCGCGGATTATGCGCCGCTCGTCCCCGAAGGCGCTGAGGTATGGTGTGGCCCTGACCATGCGCTCCTGCGTCCGGAGTTTGCCGATGCGCGGCCGCACAGCCTTGCCCGTCGCAGGGACGCTGTGCCGCGCCGTCTGCTGATCACGATGGGTGGGGTGGACGCCGACAATGTCACCGGCGCTGTGCTGGACGCTATCGCCGCACTGCTGAAGCGGCGCGCCTTGAGGATCGATGTCGTGCTTGGGCGCAACGCCCCGCATCGCGAGGCGGTCGCAGCCTGCCTTGAAGGGCACGGTCTTGAGGGCACACTTCACGTGGATGTTAGCGATATGTCGGGGCTGATGGCGCGGGCCGATCTTGCCATTGGCGCGTCTGGCGGCACGGCGCTGGAGCGGCTCTGTCTTGGACTTCCGGCGATAATCCTGTGCCTTGCCGACAATCAGCTCGCGGCAGCCGCGGCGATGGAGGCGGTCGGCGTAGCGTTTTATGCCGGTGATGCCCGCCAGGCCGGGTGGCAGGAGCGGCTGCAGGCACATCTTGAGGCGTGCCTCGATGATCCCGCCCGCCTGACAGCGATGTCGGCACGCGCAGCGGCTCTGGTCGATGGACGGGGGGCTGGCCGCATGGTGGAGGCGCTTTATGGACCCGGCTGAGGCGGCAATCGCGATTGCGGGGGTTGGGCGCTTGCGGCCCATGACCGATGCCGATCTTGGAATGGTGCTGGCATGGCGCAATGCGCCGGGTGTGCGCGCCCACATGTACACTACCCACGTAATCAGCCGCGATGAGCACGCCGCCTGGTGGCGCCGCACGCGCCTCGATCCCTCCCGGCGCTATTTCGTGTTCAACGGCGCTGCGGGCCCTTGCGGCGTGGTGGGCTTTACCGGCATTGACGAGGCAGCCCTGCAGGCCGAATGGGCGTTCTATGCGAGCTCCGACGCCCCGCGCGGCACGGGCTCTGCCATGGAGGTGCTGGCGCTTGAATATGCCTTTGGCGTCATGGGGTTGGACGTGTTGCGCTGCGAAGTGCTTGCCAGCAATGCCCGCGTGATCGAGATGCACACCCGCTTCGGCTTTTCTACGCAAGGGCAGGAGGCCCGCACGCTGGCCGATGGACGCGAAGTAATCATTTACCGGCTCGCACTAGACCGGGACACATGGGCGGGCCTTCGCGAGGCTGCCCTGGCGTGGATCATACAGCGGGCGGAGACACGGTAATGAAAGAGTTTGCAATCGGCGGGCGCCCCATTGGCCCGGCTCACCCGCCTTATCTAATTGCCGAATTGTCGGGCAATCATAATGGCTCGCTCGACCGGGCGCTGGCCATGATCGACGCCGCGCAGGACGCTGGTGCCGATGCGGTCAAGCTGCAGACCTACCGGGCCGACACGATCACGCTCGATAGCGATGCGCCTGAATTCGTCATCAAGGATGGCCTTTGGGCGGGCCAGCGCCTCTATGATCTCTATGCGGAGGCCTCCACCCCGTGGGAATGGCACGAAGCCCTGTTTGCCCATGCGCGAAAGCGGGGCATCACACTCTTTTCCTCGCCCTTCGATGATACGGCGATAGACCTTCTCGAAGGCCTTGGCGCACCGGCCTACAAGATTGCCTCCTTCGAGCTGGTCGATTTGCCCCTGATCCGGCGTGCGGCGCGCACCGGAAAGCCCCTGATCATGTCGACAGGGATGGCCGATGAGGCCGCAATACGCGAGGCGGTGGACATGGCGCGCGACAGCGGTGCCCGCGCGATCACGCTTCTGCGCTGTGTCAGCGGCTATCCGGCTCCCGCCAAGGACTACAACCTTGCCACCATGGTAGATATGGCAATGCGCTTTGGCACGCTCACGGGGCTTTCGGATCATACGCTCGATGACACGACCGCCATCGCCGCAGTCGCGATGGGTGCGTGCATCGTCGAGAAACACTTCACGCTTGCCCGCGCTGATGGCGGACCGGATGCGGCATTCTCACTGGAGCCAACCGAATTTGCACGCCTCGCGCGGGCTCTAAAAACCGCCCACAGCGCCGTTGGCCGCATAACCTATGAATTGAAGGAAAGCGAGCGGGGCAATATCCAGTTCCGCCGCTCGCTCTACTTCGTGCGCGACCTGCCCGAAGGCAGCATAATCGGCCCGCAGGACGTGCGCAGCGTGCGTCCGGGGCACGGGCTGGCGCCCAAGCATCTGGACGCGCTGATGGGGCGCAGGCTGGCGCGTGCGGTGCGGTTTGCCGATCCCTGCCGCTGGGAAGATTTTGCAAGCTAGGATTCTGAACGCATCCAGTTTGCCAGAACTGTAAATCCCAACGCCTCCTTAACCCTTCTTCCTTCAAATCGCCCCAATCACACGCTTAAGAAGGCGGGCCGGTTCGCGTCAGGGGAACACGCGTGCACCGGACAGCCAGACAGGCTTGGCGCAGGGTTTGCGTGCGGCTAAGGAACGGGCCGTGTCTGCCGACCGGGTAGCAGAGGGAAGCGAAATGGAAAGCGTTGCTGTCGAACTGGCGCAGCCAGCTCAGGAACTGACGATTTTTTACCTGTTCATGCGCGCCGACATCATCGTAAAGGCGGTGATGGCAATCCTGCTTTTCATGTCGGTCTGGTCCTGGGCCGTCGCCATCGAGAAATGGCTGCAATTCCGCAAGGCAGGTGCGCAGGCGCGCCGCTTTGAAGAAGATTTCTGGGCCGGTGGCTCGGTCGACGAGCTGGCCAACCGCTATGCGCGCAACCCGAAAGATCCCTTCTCACGCGTGTTCGCCGCCGCTGTGCGCGACTGGGACAGCTTCTCGGTCGCCAAGTCGGGCGGAGCAGAGGCCAACCGCGAGCTGACCCGCATGGAGCAGGGCCTCGGTGTCCTCGCCATTATCGGTTCGTCCGCGCCCTTTATCGGCCTTTTCGGCACGGTCTGGGGGATCATGAACTCCTTCCGCTCGATTGCCGCCTCGCGTGACACCAATCTCGCGGTGGTGGCGCCCGGTATCGCCGAGGCGCTGTTTGCGACCGGCCTGGGCCTTGTGGCCGCCATCCCGGCGGTGATCTTCTTCAACGCACTCTCCTCGCAGCTGGCCACCTATGCTGTCCGGCTTGAGGGCTTTGTCGATGACCTTTCCGCCCTTGCCGGACGGGAGGGCTAGATGGCCGGTTCGGTTGATACGGGCGGCCGCTCCGGTTCCCGCCGGTGGAAGCCCAAAGCGGAGATCAACATCGTTCCTTATGTCGATGTGATGCTGGTGCTGCTGATCGTGTTCATGGTCGCCGCCCCGCTGCTCACCGTGGGTGTGGACGTGAACCTTCCCGACACCGAAGCGCGGGCGATGACAACCTCGGAAGAGCCGCTGACGGTAACGATCCAGGCCGATGGCTCGATCTGGCTGCAGGAGACGCGTATCAGCTTTGAAGAGCTGGTGCCGCGCCTTGAGGCGATCTCGCGCACAGGGTCAGAGGCGCGTGTCTATATCCGGGCAGACGAGAATGTCGGCTATGGCGAAGTCATGCGCGTTATGGCGCGCATCTCGTCGGCTGGCTACGCCAATATCGGCCTCGTCACCGATCCGCTGAACCAGTAGCGAAACGAAAGGCGCAGTACCGCCAATGCGTGCGGCCTCCAGCTTTATCCTGTCGCTGGTCCTGCACCTCGCCCTGTTTGCGAGCGCGTTCATCTATTTCCCGCGCGCAGCTACCCAGGCAGGCGAGAGCGTGCTGGTGCCGGTAGAGCTGGTGACGCTGTCTGACATCACCAATATCCGTGCCGCGCGCCCTGATCCCCAGCCCGAACCCGAGCCGGAAGTGATCGAGAGGCCCCAGCCGGTCGCACCCCAGCCCGAGCCGGAACCTGAGCCGCGTCAGGCCGAGCCGGAAATCATCCCGCTTCCCCCGACCGAAGAACCCCAGCCCGAGCCCGAGCCGGAGCCTGTTCGCGAGCCGGAGCCCGACCCGGTGCCGCCTCAGCCCGAACCCCGGCGCGAGCCGGAGCGTACCCAGCCGCAACCTCAACCGCGTCAGCAGCAGGGGCTGGATCTTGATGCCCTGTCCACGCTGGTGGACCGTTCGCGTCAGACCAGCACACCGACGCAGGCAGAGCAGGGCGATGCGCGCCAGGGTGCAGGCGCCGGCACGGCGATGACCGCAACGATGGCGGACCTGTTCCGCAGTCAGGCGTCGCGCTGCTGGCGTGAACCCGCTGATGCGCCCGACCCTGCCTCTTTGCGGGTGCAGGTGGAGGTGCAGCTGGAGCGTGATGGCAGCCTGAGCGCGCCGCCGCGGCTTGTCGATTCCAACCGTGTCCTTGGCTCGTCAAACCCTTATCTGCGTCTGGCTGGCGAGCGCGCGGTAAGGGCCGTGATCGAATGCGCGCCCTATGCTATGCCTGCGGCCCAGTATCAGCAGTGGCGCCGCATAACGGTCAATTTCGAGCCGTCTAATCGATGAAAATACCCACCCAGCCCGTCCCGACAGGAGCCCTGTGACATGCACGTTCTGGCCAGACTGCCTGCCCTTGTGATCGCCTTTTTCGCCCTCACATTTGCCGCGCATGCGCAGCCGGGCGGCTCGCCGCTGGTGGTGACCATCACCGACGGCAATGTCGATCCGCTGCCCATAGCGGTCACCGACTTCATCGGTGAGGACAGTGCAGCTACCGAACGCGGGCAGGACATTGCCCGGGTGATCACGAACAATCTGCGCAATTCGGGCCTGTTTGCGCCGGTCGATCCCAACGCCTTCATCGAGGACATCAACAATATCGACCTGCGCCCGCGCTTTGCCGACTGGCGGGTGATCAATGCCTCCGCGCTTCTGGTAGGCCGGGTCAGTGTCGATGATGAGGGCCGGCTTCTGGTCGCCTTCCGCCTCTGGGATACGGCTGCCGAGCAGCAATTGCTGGGCATGCAGTTCACCTCTGTGCCAGAGAACTGGCGCCGTCTGGCCCACAAGGTATCCGATGCGATCTATGAGCGCCTGACCGGCGAGAGCGGTTTCTTCGATACGCGCATCGTCTATGTGTCCGAAGGCACCGGCCCTGAAGGCGAGCCCACGCGCCGTCTGGTGATCATGGATCAGGACGGGGCCAATCCCTCCTTCCTCACCGACCGCTCCTATATGGCGCTGCTGCCGAGCTTTTCGCCGACCAACCAGCAGATCACCTATGTGTCCTTCCGCGATCTGCAGGCGACGAGCTATCTCTACGACCTGCAGACCGGCCGTCAGGAGGCGCTGTTCGATAACCGCGCCTCGGCCATCACCGGCGGCGGCCAGTCCCTGTCGGCACGCTTCCACCCCAATGGCCGTGAACTGGTGATGTCGGTGGGTCAGCGGGGACGTCACGACCTTTATGGTTTTGACCTGCGCAGCCGCGCGCTGCGCCAGCTGACCAACAACCCGTCAGACGATACTGAACCGTCCTATTCGCCCGACGGTAACCAGATCGTTTTCGCCTCGAACCGGTCTGGCCAGCCGCAGCTTTACATCATGAATGCAGACGGTTCCGACCCGCGCCGTATCAGCTTCGGGCCGGGCCGCTATACCAGCCCGACCTGGTCACCGCGCGGTGATCTGATCGCGTTCGTCAAGCAGCAGGGCTCGATGTTCTCGCTTGGCGTGATCCGCGTCGACGGGTCCGGCGAAGAGCGCATCCTCTATGACGGTTACTTCGTCGATACGCCCGCCTGGTCGCCCAATGGCCGCATGCTCCTGTTTACGCGCGGAGATTTCTCCGCAAACGGAACACAATACTCGATCTGGTCTGTTGATCTTGGCGGGTTCAACCTGCGTCGTCTGCCTACGCAAGGCCCGGCATCTGATGCAGCCTGGTCACCATTACTCGACTGAGCAATGCACAGCAGCTTTTTCGAAATTGGACTGTCGATTCAGCTGTAAAACTGGTGTATGGAGACCCGGACCGTGCAGGCGTGCTGCACGGGCGCTATGAGGGACTTTGCTCCAATGAAACTCGCTCCGTTCGCTGCTGTAGCAGCGTTCAGCCTTCTTGTTACCGCTTGCGCCAGCCGCCCGGATGACACTCCGATCGTCGATACGCCGCAAACCACGACCGGTGGCGGCACGACGACCCAGACCGGTCCGGTTCCGGGTTCGATCGAGGATTTCGTGGCCAGCGCTGGTGACCGTGTGTTCTTCGGTCTTGATCGTTTCGATCTCGACAACGCCGCTCGCGAAACGCTGCGCCGTCAGGCTGCCTGGCTTGCCAGCTATCCGAACGCCCGCATCCTGCTCGCCGGCAATGCCGACGAGCGCGGTACGCGTGAATACAACCTTGCTCTGGGTGCTCGCCGCGCCAATGCGGCCCGCGACTTCCTCGTGAGCCAAGGCGTTGATCCGTCCCGTATCTCGACCGTGTCCTACGGCAAAGAGCGTCCGAGCTGCACCCAGTCGACCGAGAGCTGCTGGGCTCAGAATCGGAACTCGATCACCGTGATCACGTCCGGCGCGGTATCGTAAGCAGTCTTTTGCTTGCGTTGTGACGGCAAGTTGAAGCCCGCCAGCCAGACCGCCGGACGGTCTTGCTGGCGGGCTTTTGCATTTTGCCCGCCGCATTTTTGCCCTTTGTCACCCGCACTGTAGGCGGGGATTTCCCGCAATGGCTTGAACAAGGTGATTTTCATGCGCTGGCTCGTTTCGCTTATTCTCGGCTCGGTGATGCTTGCCGGAACAGCCCATGCCCAGTCTTCGCGCGCGCTGACCGTGCGCATGGATGCGCTGGAGGCCCGGCTTCAGGAAATGGAGCAGCGCTCGCTCGCGGGCGATCCTGTGGCCGAAGACCTGTTGCGCCGCATTGAAGGGCTGGAGCGCGAGCAGCGCGTCATCACCGGCGAGCTGGAGCGGATGAATTTCGAAAATGCACGGCTGCGTCAGGAAGTCGACCGGCTGAACAACACCATGCGCCGCCTTCTGGCCGGTGAGGAAGGCGAAGGCCTTGCCGTCACCAACCCGGACGATCCCCATGCCGACGCCCGGGCCTCTGCCACGCGGCCCCTGAGCCTGCAGGGCAATAATCTCCCGGCAGAGCGCCCCGCTGACACGGCTTCAGAAACGTCCAGGCTGGCGGGTGCAGACGCCGCGCCGTCCGATCCTGACGAGACATTCCGCAATGCCCGCGCCCGTCTGCTGGACGGTGATTTTGCCGGCGCACAGGAAGGCTTTGCCCGTTTCGTGAACGAGCATGACAGCCATCCGCTCACCGGTCAGGCCTGGTACTGGCTTGGCGAGACCCACTTCGTGCAAGGCAGCTTCCAGGACGCAGCCGATTCCTATCTGGCGTCCTTGCGCGCTGACCGCCGCGGGGAGCGTGGCCCGGATGCGCTGGTGCGCCTTGGCGCTTCGCTTGCCGCGATGGACCAGCGCTCGGCCGCCTGCAATGTGCTCGGCTCGTTTGCGTCTGAATATCCCAACGCCGATGAGGATGCGCGCCGCCGCGCCCAGCGCGAATCCTCGCGCGCCGGGTGCCGCTAGACGATATCGGCAAGGCAGGCCGCGAGGCCTGCCTGCGCCTCGCACCGGACGGACCGCTGGTGCTGGCGCTGTCGGGTGGTGGCGATTCGACTGCACTCGCCCTGATATTGGCCGATCTGGCCCGGCAGACGGGACGTCCCTTCCACACCCTGATCGTGGACCACCGCCTGCGCGCGGGTAGCGCCGCGGAGGCGGACCTCACCGCGCGCCGGGCCGAAGCGCTCGGCGCAGACGCGCAAATTCTCGTTTGGACCACCCCTGCGCCCGGCCAGGGTGCAGCCCGTGCAGCCCGTCATCGCCGCCTCGGGCGCGCCGTGGATCGACCGTTCGGACCACGCGGCCTTCGCGGCCCACGGCTGGCGCGCCGCGCTGCTGACCTCGCCGGACATCGCCCTGGCCGCCTGCATGCACCGGTCCTGCGACCAGCCCGGCGGAGTGGATTTC
>CAZCEG010000066.1:0-9715 GCA_964497275.1 uncultured Oceanicaulis sp. | reverse complement strand
GTGCTGGTGGAGGAGGGCACGCGCGTGGAGGCAGGCGACATTCTCGCCCGGCTCGACGATACCCGCGCCCGCCTCGATCTGGAGCTGATCCAGTCGCAGATCGCAGCAGCTGAGGCCCGCGTGCGCTCGCTGGACTTCCAGACCCGTGAAGCGCGCAGGGTCAGTGAACGGGCCTCGCGCCTGTTCGAACGCGATATTGCCGCCGAGGCCACGATGACCGCCGCCGAGGCGCAGCAGGCCAGCCTGCAGGCGCAATTGCGCGCCGCCCAGGCCGAGCTCGACAGTGCGCGCGTGCGCCAGACCAGTCAGGAAGACCTGATCGCCCGCCATGTGGTGCGTGCGCCGTTTGCCGGCGTCGTGATCGCCAAGAATGCGCAGGTCGGCGAGATTCTCTTTCCGGGATCGGCTGGCGGCGGGTTCACCCGTACCGGCGTGGCGACGCTTGTGGACATGGATTCGCTGGAGATCGAGGTCGACGTGAATGAAGGCCAGATCCAGCGCGTGACCCCCGGACAGAGGGTGGAAACGATACTGGACGCCTACCCCAACTGGCGCATCGCCTCGCGCGTGGAAGCCATCATCCCGACTGCAGACCGCAGCCGGGCAACCATCAAGGTGCGTGTGGCCCTGGAGGAGCGCGATGCGCGCATCCTTCCCGACATGGCCGCGCGCGTGACATTCATCGAGTAACGGCCGGGCTGGCGGCCGACACGACAGATCAGGGACAGGATCATGAACGCTGACGCTCCCCTATACACGCTGAAAAACCTCTCCAAGCGCTATACGCGCGGCAAGGAGACGGTGACGATTTTCGACGCGCTCGACATGACGATCGATGCAGGCGACTTCATCGCCATCATGGGCCCGTCAGGCTCTGGCAAGACCACGCTGCTGAACCTTCTGGGCGGGATCGACGCGCCATCGTCGGGCGAGGTGGTGTTCGAGGGCCAGCGCATCGATAATCTCAGCCAGGGCAAGCTCGCCAAATGGCGCGCGGCCAATGCCGGCTTCATCTTCCAGTTCTACAATCTGATGCCGACGCTCACCGCCGCGCAGAATGTCGAGCTGCCGCTTCTGCTGACCAACCTGTCGGGCAAGGCCCGCAAGGACAGGGTGAACACCGCGCTCGACATTGTCGGCATGAGCGAACGGGCGCGTCACCGCCCCGGACAGCTCTCCGGTGGCCAGCAGCAGCGCGTGGCCATCGCCCGCGCCATCGTGGCCGACCCCAAAGTGCTGCTGGCCGACGAACCGACCGGCGATCTTGACCGCACCACGGCCGATGAAATCCTGAAAACGCTGCAGCTTCTCAATGCCGAGATGGGCAAGACCATCATCATGGTCACCCACGACCCGGCGGCCGCCCGCTACGCCAAGCGTGAGCTGCACCTCAACAAGGGCCGCTTCGAGGAGAAGGGGAAAGTCTGATGAATGACGCAACCCTGATCAGGAAGAACCTGTTCCGCAAGCGCTTGCGGGCCGTTCTTCTGATGGTCTCGATCCTGATCGCCTTCCTCATCTTCGGCGTGCTGGGCGCACTGCAGAACGCCTTTTCCGTGGGCATGACCAGTGCCGCGCAGGAGCGGCTGGTCACCGTCAACCGGATCAATTTCACCGTGGCGCTGCCTTACGCCTACTGGGGCCGTATCCTGCAGGTGGAGGGGGTGCGCGATGCGGGTCCTGCCAGCTGGTTTGGCGGCTATTATCAGGAGCCGCAGAACTTCGTGCAGAGCTTCGCGGTCGATCCCGAAAGCTATCTGGCCGTCTATCCGAACGAGATCTTGCTGCCCGCAGACCAGCGCGCGGCGTTTCTGGAACAGCGCACCTGCGCCGTGATCGGGCGGGCGCTGGCGACCCAGTATGGCTGGAGCGTGGGTGAGCGCATCCCGCTTATGTCCAATATCTGGCAGAAGCAGGACGGCAGTCAGGCGTGGGAGCTCGATATTTGCGGCATTTTCGATGACCGCGACGGCACCTATCCCACCAACTACCTCATGCTCCACTACGATTATTTCAATGAAAGCCTCGCCTTTGGCCGTGACAGCTTCCACTGGATCACCATCACGACCAATGATGCTTCCCAGAATGACCGGATCAGCCAGGAGATCGACGCGCTGTTTGCCAACTCTCCTGCGGAGACGTCCACCACGACCGAAGCCGCGTTCAACGAAGCCTTCATGGAGCAGTTCGGCAATATCAGCCTGATCCTCACCTGGGTGATCGGGGCGGCGTTCGCGACGATATTGATGATCGTCGGCACCACCATGGTGATGGCCGTGAATGAGCGCACACGCGAGATCGCGGTGCTGAAAACGCTGGGTTTCACCGCGCCGCGCATCTTCCGGATGGTCTTGTGGGAAGCCCTGCTTTTGAGCTTCCTTGGCGGCCTGATCGGGCTTGGCCTTGCGGCGCTCGCCTCCGCAGCGGCAGCCTCCGCGCTGGCAGGTTTCCTGCCGAGCTTCGGGCTCAGCTGGATGAACATTCTGACGGCCATGCTGCTGATGGCGGCGCTTGGGATCGTGACAGGGCTTCTGCCCGCCTGGAACGCCATGCGGGTGCGCATCTCTGAAGCGCTCGGCAAGATTTAGGGAATATCCGATGTTGAAACAGACAACAGCCGTAACCCTTCTCAATCTGCGCTCCATCCCCCAGCGCTGGGGCATGTCGCTGGCGACCGTGCTCTCCATCGCGCTGGTGGTCGGTGTGCTGCTCGGCTTCATGGCGATGGCCAGCGGCTTCCGGGCAACGCTGGACGGTGCGGGCTCTGACGATGTGGCGATCATGCTGCGCGGCGGCGCGATGGCGGAGATGAACTCCACCGTCAGCCGCGAGGAGGTGCGCCTTCTGGAAGTGGCCCCGGGCATTGCTGCCGGGCCGCAGGGCGAACCGCTTCTCTCGTCCGAGCTTTATGTCGTGGCAGACGGTATCAAGCGCACCACACAGACGCCCGCCAATCTGGCGCTGCGCGGGGTGGGCGAGCATGGCCCGGGCCTGCGCGGACAGTTCTCGCTTGTGCAGGGCCGCATGTTCGAGCCCGGCACGGGCGAGCTTGTGGTCGGCGAAAGCGTGCTGCGCGAGTTTGAAGGCTTTGAGCTGGGTGAGACCGTGCGCCTTGGCCAGAACAACTGGACCGTGGTCGGCGTGTTCTCCACCGGCGGGTCCGTGTTCGATTCGGAGATCTGGGCCGATCTGGGCGTGATCCAGAACCTCTATCAGCGCGGCTCCACGGTGCAGACCGTGCGTGCCCGGCTGACCTCGCCCGATGCCATCGAAGCATTGCGCGAATATGTGGAGAACGAGCCCCGGCTCAATCTGGAAGTCCTCTCCGAGCGGGCCTATTTTGCGCGCTCGGCAGGGGGCACAGTCACCCTGATCGAGTGGGTGGGCTGGCCGCTGGCCATCGTCATGGCCATCGGTGCGCTCGCGGGCGCGTGGAACGCGATGTATGCCTCCGTGGATGCCCGCACGCGCGAGCTCGCCACTTTGCGCGCCATCGGCTTTGGCGGCTTTCCCGCCTTCATCGCCGCCATGGTGGAGGCGATCGTGCTCGCCGCTTTCGGTGGGCTGATCGGGGCGGTGGCGACATGGCTGCTCTTTGACGGGGTCAGCGCCTCCACGCTGGGCTCAGGCTTCACGCAGATCGTCTTTGCCTTCGCGGTGACGCCGGATTCGGTGATGCAGGGCGTGATCCTAGCGGTGATCGTGGGCTTCCTCGGCGGCTTCGTTCCGGCCATACGGGCGGCGCGCATTCCGCTTCTCGCCGTTCACGCTGATTAGAGCCCGCGTCCCCTGCAAGGCCTTGCGCGGCCTGCTGCACTGCGTCATGAGGGTGTCCTTGTAATCGAACAGGGACACGCCTCATGGCCAAGCGCGCAACTCTCCTGCCCGGTGACGGGATCGGCCCGGAAGTGATGGCGGCGGTGAGCCGCATCATCGCTACGCTCAATTCCGCGCACGGGCTGGATCTGGAGACGGTGACCGGCGAGATTGGCGGTGCCTCCATCGATGCGCATGGGGTGCCCTTAAGTGAAGCCGTGCTGGAGCGCGCCAGAGCGTCAGACGTCGTGCTGATGGGCGCCGTCGGCGGGCCGAAATGGGAGAGTGTCGCCTACCATCTGCGCCCGGAGCAGGGCCTTCTGGATTTGCGCAAAGGGCTAGGCCTCTTTGCAAACCTGCGCCCCGCTTACTGTTTCTCCGCGCTCGCTGACGCCTCCAGCCTGAAGCGGGAGCTGGTCGAGGGGCTGGACCTCATCTTCGTGCGCGAGCTGATCGGGGGTGTGTATTTCGGCACGCCGCGCGGCATTGAAGACCTGCCCGATGGCCAGAAGCGCGGCTTCAACACGCAAAGCTATACGACTGGCGAGATTGAGCGCGTGGCGCGCACCGCCTTCGAGCTTGCGGCCAAACGGCGCGGCGCAGTGTGCTCGGTCGACAAGGCCAATGTCATGGAATCGGGCCTTCTCTGGCGTCAGACGGTCACCGCACTCGCCGCGCGCGACTATCCCGATATCACGCTCTCCCACATGTATGCTGATAACTGCGCCATGCAGCTTGCCCGCGCGCCCAAGCAGTTCGACGTCATCCTGACCGACAATCTCTTTGGCGACATTCTCTCCGACGAGGCGGCCATGCTGACCGGCTCGCTTGGCATGTTGCCCTCCGCTGCGCTCGGTGCGCCCGGCATGCCGGGGCTTTACGAGCCGATCCACGGCTCCGCGCCGGACATCGCGGGCAAGGGCGTCGCCAATCCGTGCGCAGCAATCTTGAGCCTTGCGATGGCGCTGCGCTTGCAGCTGGAGCGGGCAGACCTGGCGGACTTGCTCGAAGCGGCTATCGCGTCCGTGCTCGATGCAGGCCTGCGCACGCCAGACCTCCATGCCGGGCCGGGCACCCGGCTGACCGGCACGGAAGGCTTCTGCGACGCGGTGGTGGAGCGGCTTGTCGGCTAGTGTCCGAGCTTGATGTCCATGATCTTCACGCCCGGCGGGGCAGGGGGATGCTCAGGGACGAAGAAGTCCGGCAATAGCTCCACGCCCGGCTCCATCGAGTACTGCTCCAGATCGGTGACGCCTTCGGAGACGAGGAAGCTGTCATCGATGAGGAAATTGCCGGTGAAGCTCGCGGCAGGCTTGGCCAGCACGCGGTAGGCGGTCTCGGCGAGGATTTCCGGCTTGCGGCAGTTCTTCATCGCCTCTTCGCCCGCCAGAATATTGGCGATGGCCGCCGTTGCCACCGCCGTGCGCGGCCAGATGGCGTTGGCGGCGATTTTGCCCCTGAACTCCTCAGACCAGCCGAGAATGCACAGGCTCATGCCGAATTTCGCGCTTGTGTAAGCGACATGGGGGCCGAACCAATGGCTGCGCATGTCCAGCGGCGGGGAGAGGGCGAGAATGTGCGGGTTTGCAGCCTTCTCAAGGAAGGGCAGGCAGGCGCGGGTGACCACATAGGTGCCGCGCGCATTGACCTGATGCATCAGGTCCCACTTCTTCGCGGGCGTGTCCCTGGTCGGCATCGGGAAGATGGCCGAGGCATTGTTGACCACGATGTCGATGCCGCCAAACGTGTCTGCGGTCGCCTTCACGGCCGCCTCGACGCTCGCCTCGTCGCGGATATCGCACTGTATGGGCAGGGCCTTGCCGCCCGCTGCCTCGATGGCTTTGGCGGCCGTGTGGATGGTGCCTTCGAGCCTGGGGTGCGGCTCCACCGTCTTGGCGGCGATGGCGATATTGGCGCCGTCCGCTGCACAGCGCTGCGCAATCGCCAAACCAATGCCGCGGCTGGCGCCGGTGATGAAAATCGTCTTACCCTTGAGGCTCATGGACACTTCCTCCCTTTTCAGGGAAGAAGCTTAGAGCGCGATCACAGCCCGCGGAAGACCCGCCAGGGCGGACAGGTCAGCCCTTCCTCATTGCGGCAGCGCGCAAAGGTGAAGAGCACGGTGTTCGCGCGGCCCACGATCTCGTCGCGATGGACATAGCCAAGCTGGCTCGCCACGCGGCTGTCGGCAGACGCGTCGCGGTTATCGCCCATCAGGAAGTAGTTGTTTTCAGGGATGCGGAACGGGCCTGCATTGTCCAGCGCCCCTGTATCAGAACGCTCATAGATGGTGTGGCTGGTGCCTTCGGGCATGATTTCCTCATACACCGTTACCGCCACGATCTGGCCCTCGCGCGTGCGATAGCGGATCACGTCCTGCTCCACCCGCTCCATCACATCGCCATTGATGATCAGGCGGCCGCCGCGCACCTCTATCGTGTCGCCGGGCAGGCCGATCACCCGCTTGATGATATTGATGCCCTGACCCGGATCACGCACGACCACGACCTCGCCGCGGCTCGGCCCCCCAAAATGCAGGACGCGGCCCGACAGGCTGTCCGGCAAGGCATAGCCGAGGCCCAGCGGCAGGGAATGGCGCGAATAGCCATAGGTGAACTTGGAGACCAGCACCCGGTCGCCCACCTGCAGCGCAGGCTGCATGCTTTCAGAGGGGATGTGGAAGGCGGCAAAACCAAACGTCACCAGCGCAAACCACACCAGCGCCACGCCGGCGAAAAAGCGGATCGTCTCGCCAAACTCGGAAATCACGCGGCGGAAAAACGCCACGACGACATTTTGCGGCTGCGCCGTCTCATTGCCGGACTGATCGGTCATTTGAACTTCACCGCCGTGCCGTAGGCCAGAATTTCCGCAGCGCCTTCGGTAATGGTGGAGGTGGAGAAGCGGAACGTCACCACCGCATCGGCGCCCAGCTCGCTGGCGTGCGCGATCATGCGGCCCATCGCCTGCTCGCGCGTCTGCGCCATCAGCTCGGTATACTCGTTCACCTCGCCGCCCACCAGATTGCGAAGACCGGCCACGAAATCGCGGCCGACAAAGCGGGCACGCACCACGCTGCCGCGCGCAATGCCGAGCACATGCGCATTCTCCTTACCCGGCACGGTATCGGCCATTGTCACAATGATGGCGGGCTCGCTCATGGCAGGTTTCAATCCTTCAAGGGTGCGGCGCGGGGCGCCAGACGGGCATAGATCAGCGCAAATCCGGCTCCCATTAGCCCGGCAGCACCCAGCCACACAAGAGAATAGGGGTAGGCAGGCGTGAAATCGCCCGCAACGCGCAACGCCGCCATGACCAGAGTCACAATCGCCCCCGATGCCAGCAGCACGCGTTCCGCCCAGAGACGCAAAGGGCTTGTTTCTTGATTATCAACGCCAATCATGCGCCGATAATGGCCTTCGCCGATGGCAAGACCAAGGCGAAACACCACCGCGCGCGGATGAATACGGCCAAGGTGTCGTATCCGCGCCGCACCTGCGAACCGGAACAGCACGCAAGGACCCCTCATGAGCGAGACGCAAACGCCCCCCGCCGCCCCGCCTCCCGCCAGCCCGGCGAGCGATGACGAACGCACGCTGGCGCTGATCTGCTATATCTTGCAGGCCGTTTCGGTTGTCACCGCAGGTCTTATCGCGGTTGTGGCCGTGATCATTGCCTATGTCCGCAAGGATCAGGCGCCTGAATGGCTGCAAAACCACTATACCTATCAGATCCGCACCTTCTGGTACGGGCTGGCAGGGTGGATCGTCGGCATTCTGACCATGGTGTTCCTGATCGGCTTCCTGATCCTGCTGGCGACGGCGATCTGGTTTCTCGTCCGCTCGATTGTCGGCCTGATCCGCCTGTCGGAAGGGCGCACGCACACCGACCCGACAGGCTTCTGGGTTTAGGCACTCTCCAGCATCACCTCGCCCGGGGCGAAGAGGGCTTCGGCGCCAAGCTGGATATCGCTGATCAGGCCGGGGGCTGCCGCCAGCACCGTATCGGCGAAGACGCGCGCCAGCGCGATGCGCCCTTCGGCAAAGGCGGGGTCGCCTTCGCCCTCTTTCAGGCGGCGCTGGGCGGCGACCGCGCCTACGCACAGGAGCCAGCCGCCGGTGACATCACCGGTGAGCTTGAGGAACTGCGTCGCGCCGGAGAGCTTGTCCTCCATGGACGCATCCGCCATCCAGCTGGCGGCCTCTTCCAGCGCATCGACCGCAGGGCGCAGCCTGTCGGCCAGTGGCGGCAGGGCAGGGTTGGAGGAGGTCTCGCAATCCTCCACCGTCTGGCGGATATCCTCGATCAGCTCGGCAAAGGCGAGCCCGCCTTCCATGGCGAGCTTGCGGCCTGCCAGATCGATCGCCTGAATGCCGTTCGTGCCTTCATAGATCGGGGCGATGCGCGCATCACGATAGTGCTGGGCCGCGCCCGTCTCCTCGATAAAGCCCATCCCGCCATGGATCTGGATGCCGAGCGAGGACACCTCCACGCCCACATCGGTAGACCAGGCCTTGGCGACGGGGATGAGCAGCTCCTCGCGGCGGCGCGACCAGCTGGCCTCCTCCTCATCGGGGTGGTGCTCGCCGAGATCGGCTTCAACGGCGGCATGCAGGCAGATGGCGCGCGCGGCCTCGATTCTAGCCTTCATCAGGGTCAGCATGCGGCGCACATCGGGGTGATCGATGATGGCGTGCGGGGCAGGGCCCTCTGCGCCCGGCGCGCGGCCCTGACGGCGGTCTTTTGCAAAGCTGAAGGCCTGCTGGTAGGCGCGCTCGGCAATGCCGACGCCCTGCACACCGACATTCAGGCGCGCCGAGTTCATCATGGTGAACATGGCGGCCATGCCCTTGTGTTCGCCGCCGATCAGCCAGCCGGTAGCGCCGGCAAACTCCATCGTGCAGGTGGGCGAGCCGTGAATGCCCATCTTGTGTTCGAGCCCGATGGCTTTGACCGCGTTGCGCTTGCCCGGATTGCCGTCTGCATCGGGAATGAATTTCGGCACGAGGAAGAGCGAGATGCCCTTGGTGCCCGCGGGGCTGTCTGGCGTGCGCGCCAGCACCAGATGCACGATATTTTCCGCGCAATCATGCTCGCCCCAGGTGATGTAGATTTTCTGGCCCGAAATCGCCCAGCTGCCGTCGGCATTGGGCTCAGCCTTGGTGCGTAGTGCGCCGACATCAGAGCCGGCCTGCGGCTCGGTGAGGTTCATGGTCGCCGACCACTCACCGGAAATGATTTTTGGCAGGTAGAGCGCGCGCTGCTCGTCCGAGCCATGCGCGATCAGCGCCTCGATGGCACCAAAGGAGAGCATCGGGCCAAGGCCAAAGCTCATGCAGGCGCTCTGCAGCATCTCCATCAGCGCACAGCCCAGCGCCCGCGGCAGGCCCATGCCGCCATGCTCGGTGCCAAACTGCAGGCCCTGCCAGCCGCCTTCGACGAATTTGGCATAGGCCTCGGGGAAGCCGTCAGGCGTCTTCACCGTGCCGTCTTCAAGCGTGCAGCCCTGCTGGTCTGACGGCCAGTTCAAGGGCGCGATCACGTCATTGCAGAGCTTGGCCGCCTCTTCGAGGATGGCGCCCGTCAGCTCGCGGGAAAACTCCGGGAAGGCGCGCGTGGCGCTGACGCTGTCCAGCGCCGCAATTTCCTCAAGACAGAAGCGCAAGTCACGAACGGGCGCGCGATAGCTCATGGATGGTCTCCCCCGGGGTCAGGCCTGTTGCGACGCAGAACATAGCGCAGGCCACGCCGAACGCGAGGCCCAAGCTGTGCGGCAAGGGGGCGCGCCAGGGCGCCGCTACGATTTCCCGTCAGGACAGCCGGTGAGGATGCTGAACGCGCTTGGCCGGACCGGCGGTCGATACGCCTCTCTCTCCGGCCAGTCCTGACGGAGCTCCAC
>CAZCEG010000065.1:0-9738 GCA_964497275.1 uncultured Oceanicaulis sp. | reverse complement strand
AGCGAGGGCCGCGCGCGAAAGGAGCGTCAGCCCGCCGAGGCGGTCCTCGCTTCCGGCTCGGCCTGGCTTTACGCCTGGTATGGCGCAGAGCTGGAGACGGTGCCCGCAGGCCATGACCTGATGGTGCTGGGTCCGCTGGGCCAGCTCGACGACCGGCTTTTGCGCAGTGCGCCAGCTGAAGTGCGCGCCGCAGCACAGGCTGCCAGCCGCCGCATCCCGCGTCCGCGCCGCTCCTATGGCTCGACCGCCTTTGCCGCCGAGGGCACGGCGGCGACGGGCGCCGTCACCGGGATAGCCGGGCTCTATAATGATGCGGACGGGCGCACCGTGGTGCTGGTCACCTCACCTGAAGGCGCGGATTTCTCGCGCGCGGCGCGCCGCCTTGCCCGCTCCGATCTGTGGACCGGCCTCTCCGGTCAGGCCATGTTGTGGGACTCCGGAACGCTTACCGCCTTTGGCCCCACTGCGAATAGCGGCCTTCCCTTGCGCGAGCGGGTGAGCGAGATATTCCGCACCCATGACCGGCTGCTGGCAGGGCTCGCCTTCGGGCTGGCCGTGCTGCTTCTGCTGGCAGGCAGTTCTGTAAACCGGAGATCAACCGCTCGCAGCTAGACTGGCTGCATGGTTCTGGTTTCACTGCTCGCACTGTCCCTGCATGCCGGTCCCGGCGAGGCCCCCCTTGAAGGGGCACCCGATGCCCGTGCGCGCCTTGCCCGCCTCATCGAAGTCTCCGCGATTGACGATGCCTGCGGCTATCTGACCGCACAGGAGCGCGCCGCGCTAGACCGTGCCACACGTTCAGCGCGGCTCGATGCCCGCCGCGACGGGCTGGACGATGCTTACGCCGATGCGGGCACGGAGCGTATCCGCCGCCGCTGGACAACGCCCACCTGCTCCGATCCGGAAGTACACGGCCCCGTGACCCGCTACCGCCAGGCCATGCACGCCTGGCTGGCCGATGGCGAGGAGGTCTTTACCGGCCATCACCGCCAGTGGACGGCAAGGCGGGCGGACCCCGAAGCCCCCGGCTGGACGCTGGCGCAGGACGCCGAACGCGGCCCCGTGCGCGCGCGCTTTGGTACGGTGCTGATCGGCAATGATCCGGTATTGCTGGTGGCTGTGCGCGCGCCGCAGGCACCGGCCACCGTCATTCTGTCGCTTCGCGATGAACACCGCGCCCCGCGCGCCATCGACCTGACCGCAGGCGGCGTGTTGCCGCCACCGGGCGGGGAGGTGCTGGCGGGGCTTGGCGCGCCGTCCAGCGCGCACAGGCGCATCTGGGCAACCAGCCGCCTGCGCGACGGGGGACGCTTCGAGATAGAGGGAGACGGCGCCCACGCCGCCTTCACCTTTCCGGTCAGTACGCTGGAGGAACTCAGCCTGCTGGAGACCGGCGAAGGCGTGCGCCTTGATCTCTACGATGCGTCAGGTGCCCGCACAGGCCATGTCTGGATCGAGATCGGGGCCCTGCGCGCGGCGATGGACTATGCCGCCGCCGCCAATGGCGTCCGGTAGGCCATCGCCATCTGCCGGAAAGCGCGGGCGCTGATCAGCCTGCCGCCTGCTGGGCAATGACCTCGCCGGCTTCCTGCGCGCGGCGAATCTGCTCATGCACCACCGGAATGGCGATGGCCGGCTCGCTGGCGATATCGCCTTCGACGGCCCGCACAGGCAGGCGCACGGTGACAGTGGTGCCTTCGCCGAGGCGGCTCTGCAGGCTCATCGTGCCGTCATGCATGCCTGCCAGAGCGTGGACAAGGGCAAGGCCGAGGCCGGAGCCGCGCTCCTCGCTATCGCGTGCGGTGCGGGTCTGCGCATAGGGTTTGCCGAGCCGGGCGGCATCGGCCTCGCTAAGGCCCGGACCGCTATCGCCGACGGCCACGACAAGATCGGTGCCGCTGGCACGCACCATCACGACGACGGCACCGCCCTGCGGGGTGAACTTGATCGCGTTGGACAGAAGGTTCAGCACGATCTGGCGCAGCGCCTTGCGGTCGGCATTCACGAGGATCGTGGCATCAACGCGGTCAAGGCTCAGCGTGATCGCCTTGTCCTCGGCACGCAGCCGCATCATCCGCACGCAGGTCTCCACCACGTCTGTGGCATCAAAACGCTCGCGCACCAGCTCGTAGCGGTCTGCCTCGATGCGCGACATGTCCAGCACATCGCCGATAAGATCGAGCAGGTGATTGCCGCTCTCATGGATGAGGTCGGCATATTCGGCGTACCGCGCAGGCATGGGCCCGAACAGGCGCTGCTTCATCAGGTCGGAAAAGCCGATAATGGCGTTCAGCGGCGTGCGCAGCTCATGGCTGATCGCGGCGAGGAATTCCGATTTCGCCTTGCTGGCGGCCACCGCCTCGTCGCGCTCACGCTCCAGCCGGTTGAGGACCGCCGTATCCGATTTGGGTTCACGCAAAGCCACGACATGGCCCGAGCGCGAGCGGTGCGCACTCGCCTCGATCTGCACCGGACGGCCGGAAGCCCCGCGCACCTCTGTCGTGATGGACCCGGATGCGCGCGACAGCTGGCGCTCCAGCAATTCGCGTCCGTCCTCTTCATAGGCAAGCTCGGCAAACGAAAGCCCCGAAATGTCGCGCGGCAGGCCCGGCAACAGGGCGCGTGCTGCATCGGACGCCGCCTGCATGCGGCCATCACTGGCGCACTTGATCAGGGCCACAGGTGCAGCTTCAAACCCCTCGGCCCGGTCGCGCAAGGCGTCGGCCTCGGCGCGCGCGCGGGCCAGGGCGGGAATGACGTTCAGCCACGCAATCAGCCCGCAGGCGGCCAGGAAGCCTGCAAGCGCGGTCCACGCCGTGCCGTCCAGCACGCCCGGAACCGGCGCGCCGGTAAATTCGCGCGTCGCCCCGCTGAACGCCAGCACTGAAAAGGCCGCGATATGGGCGAGCAGCGAGACAAGGCCCGCAGCCGGTTGACGGCTGGCAATCAGCGCAGCCGGTCCGGCCAGGAAAACGATCGCCTGAGGCCCCATGACGCCGCCAGACAGGATCACGGCGGCAATGCCGGGCAGCGTCCAGCACACCACAAGCGCCAGCCGCGTGATGTCGCTCCAGCTTCCCCCACCGGCAAGGCGCAGGCCCACAAGCCCCGGCACGGCGGCCACGACCACCAGCGCGAGGGCGATGAGGCTGGGCGTGCTGCCCGCAAGGATGGTGACTGCGAGCGCAAGCACCAGGCCTGCCCAGACCGCATGGATCAGGCGGGGCGTGGCGCGCTCCAGTCCGGAGGCTATACGGGTGAGGAATGACCGCATGAAGCTACCCGAATCCCCGACTCACTCACACTGACGATGACCGCAAGCTCGACCCCTCGCGTTAACAATTATTGAACGAGCGTTAAGGCGCGGCAGAGGCAGCGGAATCCGCTTCAGGATTTGTTTGCCGACACTGCAACTCCCCTTGGACAGCGGGCCAATTCAAGGCAAAGTGGGGCCAGATCACACAGCCGCTTCCGGAGCTCCCTAGCCATGATGACCGCCTGGCTGATCAGCCTTGCCCTTTCTGCGTCGGTTACCATACAGGAACAGCCTGAACCCGCACCCGAGGCGGCGGCGGACAGCCCGGTCCTCTCGCTGGAAAGCCAGAACGCCCGGTCGCGGCTGGAGACGGCGGCTGACACCTATGCCGCCTTCCACTCCGAGGTCAGCGAGGCGGGCCGGCGCCCCCTCACCTCCGTGCTCGATCTTGACGACACGATGGACGCGCTCGCCTCCTACTATACCGATAGCCGTCTGGTGGACGCACAGATCGCCTATGCGGCGCTGGTCGCCTCCCAGCACCCCGAGTTCATCGATGCGGTGCGCGCGATCTCGGACTATTACGGTGCAGGCGTCACGGCGGCGAGCCTGATGAATGATCCCGTCTTCGTCACCGGCTTCATGGGCGCCGACACTGCCTCTGACAATGTGGTCGAGGCCCTGACCACCGATAACCGCGAGATGACCGTGGTGAGCGCGCGCTATCGCGAAGCCGCCTACGATCTGCAAAGCGAGACATGGGCGCGGGTGCGTGCCCGCGACCGCGCGACCCGCCTCAGCCAGATCGAAACCGGCGCAACGCGCCTGAACACGCCTTTCCGCCTGCCGGAAAGCGGCAATGGCCGCCGCCTCGGTGCCGCATCGGACCTGTTTGACAATCAGGGCGCTGCGCCGCGCCCTGCCGCGCCGGAACCGGGCCTCGCGCTGACCGTGGGCGAAGCCCAGCTGCAGCCTGATGAGCGCCGCGTGGGCCGCATCCTTGCGGTCGCCGCGCTGCAATCCATCGAGTCCGGTGACATGCGCGCCATGGACGTCCTTCTGGCCGATCCGGGCGTGGAGCGTTGCATTCGCGGCGCGCGGCTGAACCTTGCCCAGTGCGTGGCGGCCGGACACTTCAAGTATGAGGATGCGTTCTGCATTGCAGAGCACGCGCTTGACGAGGTGGCGTCCTGCCTCACCGCCACCCGCGCGCCCGTAGCCGAGGCGGTGTCGACAGGCGGTTAACGCCCTCTTCACCACGCGCCTTTTGCCTTAACAGGGTGTTTACCCCGTTCCCGGCTTTCGCTGGAATTGCAGGCGGCGCTCGCCTAGCGTTCCAATGCGGGAGGAATGGGTCTTCCCGTCATTCGTGACGAGGCGAACGCCATGATGTTTCTTCTGCGCGCCATTTTCTGGATAGCGGTGGTAGCGGCCTTCGTGCCGCCCGGCTTTACCGCGTCCGGCGGGCTGTTTGCCAGCGATATGGAGCGGCTTCTGGCCGAGCCGGTGGCGCGCGTGAGCGAACACGTCCACCAGTCTGCCGCTGCCCCAGCTGCGCAGGTGAAGGTGCATCAGGCCGAAAACGGCATCTGCGCCGATTATGGCGAGGTGTGCGAGATCTGGGGCCATGTGACGACCTTTGGCGGTGTTCTTGGTTCGATGGCCCTTACCCAGGCCGACGCGATGATTGAAGCCGCCCGCGAAACCGATACGGCGGCCCGCGCCACCACCCGCTAGCACACTCGCCGCCTTGCCCCTGCCGCCCGGCGGCACTAGGTGTTGCGCCCATGAGCGCTACCGATCCTGTCATCGAAGATATCGTGGATGAGTTCGACCTTCTGGGCGACTGGGAGGAGCGATACCGCTATCTGATCGACCTGGGCCGCCAGCTGCCGCCGCTGGCCGACAGTGAACGCGTCGACGCCAACAAGGTGCAGGGCTGTGTCAGCCAGGTCTGGCTGATCCTGTCGCACGAGGCGGACGGCACACTGACCATTCGCGGCGATTCCGATGCGCATATCGTCAAAGGGCTCGTTGCCCTCCTGGTCCGGCTCTATTCCGGGCGCGGTGCGGACGCGATCCTTGCCATTGATGCGCGCGAGGTGCTTTCGCGCATCGGCCTTGCCGAACACCTCTCCCCGCAACGCTCCAATGGCCTGGCGTCCATGCTTCTTCGCATTCGCGAAGTGGCGGCGGGGTAGTCTCTACCCGAACGGATCCGCCACGCGCCCGGCGCGCTTGAGCCCGTAATGGACCGCAAGGCGATCCAGCGCCATGCGCAAGGCCGGCGCGCCTGCCTTGCCAGGCCAGCCCAGGTCACGCTCGGCGCGCTCCATGCCCGTTTCACGCAGGCAGACATTGACCAGCAGCCGGTCAAGGCCGGGACCGGCAGCAGCCAGCGCCTCCATCACGCGGGTTTTCGCATCAAGGGCCCGGGCGGGCGCATCGGCGGGATCACGCGGACCATGGCGGCCCTGCCGCGGCTGTCCGCTCCAGTCGGCCACCAGCCGCGACCGCATGGAGGAGGCCTGATAGTCCGCGCTCAGGCGCTCACCTGCCGCCACGTGTACGGCGTCCAGCAGGGCCGGACGGCCCTCGCGCGGCGTGGCATAACGCGCCAGCGGCGAGGCAAGGCGATTGGCTCGCGCCAGTTCGATCCGGCCAGCGGCTGTCATCACCGGGCGGTCCACCATGTCGCGATGCTGCGCGGCGAAGGGCTGGGCGTCATCGGCAGGTTTTTCATTTGCCCGGCGCAGATGCGCCCGGCCCGCATCGGTAATGACAAAGCTCTGCTCGCCATCAGGCTCGACAAGGCCTCGCTCCAGCGCCGTCTGCAGTTCAGCCGCACTGAGTATCGCAAACGGTCTGCGGCGGCGATCCGATCCGCCAAACACGCCGAAACTGCGCCCGCCGGGCAGAAGCAGGATACGGCGGCCCGCTCTCTCCAGCCGGATCAGCCAGGAGGGCGCGCTCACCAGCCTGCTCCCATCCGCTCGGCCGCCGCCATCGCGCTGGCATGGCGCAATTCCTGGGCAATCTCCGGCACGGGCAGCGCACGAAGCGCTGCTTCCATCTCGTCCAGAAGCGCGTCCAGCGCGCGATCATCGCGCCTGTCCTCCACCATGTGGCAGGCATGGGCGGCGGTGCTGCGATCCCGCCCGAACGCGGCCCCCACCCGTGCCAGCGACATCTCGAACCCCACATGGGTCAGATACATCGCCACCTGCCGGGCAAAGGCGGCATCGGCGCCGCCGCGCGTGGGGCCGTTGATCTCCTCCACCGGCACACCCAGGCTGTACGCGGCGATCTGGCGCGCCAGCTGTGCCCGCGCCTTGTCAGCTTCGCCTCGCTCACTCCTCACTCCCATCGTTCTTGCTCCTTACCGGGGGTCTCGAAAATCGTGCTGAGGCCGATCTTAGGGTCACGCGCCAGAAGCGAGGATAATATTCCTAAATTGGTAGCAAAGGTCAAACGTCATAGGGGCTGCGGGTGGGGGATAACTCTGAAATTTAAGGCGATATCCTGCTGTAAATCAACTGATAGTTGAATCTGCGCTGCAGGACACGCAGACGCACACCGCCTGACAGACAGGCGGACAGGGATGGGGGATAAGTGAAAGGCTAGCGCGCTGCGGGGCGCGCCAGCGACCAGTTCCAGTAGCGCAGGACCGTCTGTGCCTTGTCGACCGAAAGCGTGTCAAACACGTAGCGCGCCTGCTCGGGCGCAGGATCGGTCCGGCCCGCGGCCTCGATCATCATGGCAAGATGGCCGCGTGACAGACCCGTGGCCTTGGCGAGCACGGCCAGCGTCTCGCCGCCAAAGTCCGCCAGCATCCGGTCCAGCAGGGAACGCTGGATATTGGCCAGCAGCGCCATCTCCTCTACCAGCTCGGCGCGCAGCCCGGACCGCTGCGCTTCCTCCACCACACCCTCGAGCGAGCCGAAGGGTGAGCGCTCGGCCGCCTTGCGATTACGCTGACGCCGCTCAATATAGCTCAAGGCGCGCCCGATCAGCTCATCTTCCGGCTTCTCCGACGCGGCCAGCGGGAATACGTCGGCAGCCGCGTCCTGCAGGACGGCGCGGCCCACCGCAAAGCGTTCGAGAATGGCGCGCCGCTCGCGATGCCCGCAATCCCAGAAAAGCGACAGGGCCTGCGCCGGGCGCAGCTCTGCGCGCTTGATCAGCGCCTTGGCAATGCCGGGCTGATCAACGGCGATCTGGACCAGCCTGTCGACGGTCTGGATAGCCAGCCGCGCGCCATCATTGGCCAGCAGCACGGCAATGTCTTCCGGGTCGCCAGCCGCCACGAGGGCAGCGGAGACCACCTCGCTGACATGTTCACGCCGGGCCAGCGCCTTACGATGACGGCTCTCCCCGCTCGCCGCCACTTCCATCATGTCGAAATCGGTCAGGGCCTTTGCCTGTTGCAGGATGGGCTCTGCCACCTCGTACACGTCGAGCGCCAGCCGCCGCAGCAGGCCTGCAGGCGCTTCGGCCTGATCGGCGAGCCGCCGGGCCACGCGCATGCGCAGGTCCGGTGCGGCATGGCGGATGATCTCGTCGAGCACATCGGCCACGATCCAGCGCTCGGGCGGGCTGACCTGGCTGGAGGGCAGACATACGATGTCGGCGAGCCGCCGCGTCAGGCGCGAGCGAGCCGTCACCGTCTGGCCGGGCCTCTGGCCACCGGGCATGTCTGGCAGGGCTGAATCCATCAGGCGCGCCTCTTCCCCTACGCTTGAGCGCGCATTGTGACTGCGCCTGCGTTAAGGAAACGTGGCGAAGCCCGTTCAATCGGATTAAGTGAGGGTCAAACAGGACAAGAAGAGCCCGCCTTCGCCATGCCGCAATCCAAGCCTCCCCTGGCCCCGCCATCGCCCGCCCCGGCCCGCTTCAGGGTCGATCCGTTCTGGGCCTATATGGCGGCGGTGAGCGGCTGGTTTGTAAGCTTTGGCCTGCAGACGACGCTGTTTCCCGGCGTGATCAGCTTCACGCTGGAAGAAAGCCCTGCAAGGCTGGGGCTGGCGCAGGCCGCACTGACCGCGCCCATGCTGTTCCTCCTGCCCTTTGCAGGCGTGGTGGCAGAGCGCGCCGACCGGCGCACTTTGCTTCTGGGCTTTCACCTTCTGGCGGGCCTCGCGACGAGCCTCCTGACGATATCGCTGTTTGCCGGCTTTCTCAGCTATGAGGGCCTGATTGCCTATGCGCTCGTCGTCGGCATGGCCGGTGCGTTCGTGATGCCCGCGCGCGATTCCGCCATCAATGGCGTGACCCGCGTGACGCAGCGCCTTGGCCGGGATCTGAGCCTGCAGCGCGCCATCGTTTTTGCCTCCATGGTGCAGTTCACCGCGCAGATTACCGGCATGGGGCTTGGCTTCCTTGCCAGCAAGATCGGCCCTGCCCCGCTCTTTGCCGTGCAGGCCGCAACGCTGGTGCTGGGCGGGCTTGCCGCCCTTGCCATGCCAAAACTGCCGCGCCCGAAAGAGCAGAGCGAGCCTGTCCTCACCGCCCTTGCCGAAGGGGTGCGCACCGTCATCACTTCGCCCGTTATCTGGCCGATGACGCTGATCATGATTGCGGTCGGTGCGCTGGTGGTGGGCGGCGGCTTCTTCGTCATCATCCCTGTGCTGGTGCGCGATGTGTATGCGGCGGGCTATGCCACGCTTTCCACGCTGATGGTGACGTTCTGGCTGGGCGCGCTGGCCTCCAACATCGTGCTGGCGCGCATGCCGCTGATCGAGCGCCCGGGGCGGACCTTGCTGATCGTGCAGAGCCTTGCCGCCATCATGCTCGGCTGCCTCGTGATCGAGACGAGCCTGCCCGTGCTCTATGGCATCGTGTTCGCCTGGGGGCTGGCAGGCGGCGTCGCCATGTCGCTCTCGCGCGCCCTTGTGCAGGAAAACGCCCCGAAAAAGCAGATCGCGCGGGTGATGAGCGTCTATCAGCTCGGCCTGTTCGGCGGCATGCCTGCAGGCGCGGTGATCATGGGCTATGTGGTGGAGGCGTTCGGCCCGCGCATGGCGGCGCTGATCCCTGCGGGCGGCATACTCGCTGTGGTGCTGATCATCATGTTCACCACCTCGGTCCTGAAAGTACGCCGCGCCGACCCTATATGACCGCTCTAGGCTCTTGTTGACTGGAGATACCCCCCGTGCCCCGGCTTTCCCCTGACGAGATCGCCCGCCTGCGCAAAAAGCTGACCCCCGAACAGGACAGGATCGCCTTTCATGAAGGCACCGAGCCGCCGGGCTGCTCCCTGCTAAATGCGGAAAAGCGCGCGGGCACCTATCACTGCGTGGTGTGCGATGCGCCGCTGTTTTCCTCCTCGGCCAAGTACGAATCCCGCTCTGGCTGGCCGAGCTTTTTCGAGCCCGCGAGCCCCGATGCCATCGGGACGAAGCGCGATTTCAAGCTGATCATGCCGCGCACCGAGTTTCACTGTGCCAATTGCGGCGCCCATGGCGGCCATGTCTTTGATGACG
>CAZCEG010000064.1:0-9746 GCA_964497275.1 uncultured Oceanicaulis sp. | reverse complement strand
GCGCAATTGGGGCAAGGCAGGCCTCGACATGATACCGGATGCAGGCCACGCAGCAGGTGAACCGGGCATTATCGACGCGCTGGTGCGCGCCACCGACCGGTTTGGAGCAGAGCTCGGTTAAACGAGTTCCACGCTTACCGCTGACAAACAAAAGCCCCGGAAAGGACGGTCCTTTCCGGGGCTTCTGGTCCGTATGAGGCACGCTTATCCCTGCAGACCCGGAATGCGGAAGCCAAACGCGTCAGCAATGCCGCCTGCCAGGATCGCCAGCACCGCAATCGGCGCTACGAACCGGATCAGGAAGCGCCAGGCCACAAACACGAAGTCCGATGTCTGGACGAGTTCGTGGCGCATCAGCGAGCGGGCAACAACCCAGCCTGTGAAGAGCGCGATCAGCAGGCCGCCCAGCGGCAGGAAGACCTTGCCCGACAGCGTATCGAGCAGATCGAAATACCCGCCGGAGAAGGCCGCGCCGCAGCCCACCAGCCAGATGATCACGCCGAAGAAGATGGCCGAGCCCGTCTTGCCAAAATCGGTGTGCTCTTCAGCGAAGGCCACCACGACCTGCAACAGCGAGATCGAGGAGGTCAGCGCCGCGATGAAGGCAAGGATGAAGAAGGCCGTGCCGACATATTGACCGGCCGGCATCTGGGCAAAGGCGCTCGGCAGGGTCTGGAAGAACAGGGCCGGACCGGCCGCCGTGTCGAGCGAGAACGCGAACACGAACGGGAAGATGGCAAGGCCCGCCACGATGGCCACCAGCGTGTCCGCGCCAGCGATGATGGTGGAAGAGCCTGCAAGATTGTCCGAACGCGGCAGGTAGGAGCCGTAGGTGATCATGATCGCGCCGCCGACCCCGATGGAGAAGAAGGCCTGCCCAAGGGCTGCAAGGAAGGTCTGCGGCCCGATCTCGGAGAAGTCCGGCGTGAAGAGATAGGCAAGCGCAGCGCTCATGTCCGCCGTCATCGCAGCGTATATGACCATCGCGATGAGCATCAGGAAGAAGATCGGCATGAGGATGGTCACCGCACGCTCAATGCCCTTGGTGACGCCCAGCGACACGATGCCCACGGTCACCACCATGAAGGCGGTGTGCCAGCCAATGACCCGGTCGGTATCACCGACCAGCTCGCCGAAACTCGCGGCTACCACCTCCGGCGCAGCGCCCACAAAGTCGCCCACCGCCATCTGGAAGACGTAGGCCACGACCCATCCGGCCACGACCGAGTAGAAGCACAGGATCAGCACGGCCGCGATCATGGCGACCCAGCCCGCGATCGACCAGATTCCGGGCGCGCCGGCATTAAAGGCCATTTTCTGGACCGAGCCGACGGCGGAGCGTCGCGCATGGCGCCCGACGGAAAGCTCCGCGATCAGGATGGGCAACGCAATGAAGAACACGCAGACCAGATAGATGACAATGAACGCGGCGCCGCCGTTTTCACCGGCGACATAGGGAAAGCGCCAGAAATTGCCGAGGCCCACTGACGAGCCAATGGCCGCCATGAGGAAGCCGAATCGTGTGCCCCAGGTGCTGTGCGCGCCGCCGCCAATAGCCATAAGTCATCCCCCGCTTATCGTGTTGTGGTTTTTGAGAAGTTGGCCGGGAGACTTCCCCAGCCGGACAGGAAGGTCAAGGCGCGTCAGCCGAAAAGCCCAGCGCCCTTGGGCGGTTCAGCCGCCCGGTGGATGTGGGCACCAAGGATCAGTCCCAGACCGATCAGCACGGTGAACATCACCGAACCGCCATAGGAAATCATTGGCAAGGGCACGCCGACGACCGGGACCAGGCCCATGACCATGGCGGTGTTGATGAAGACGTAGAGGGCAAAGGTGGTGGTGACCCCCATCGTTACCAGCCGCAGGAAGACCGAGCGGCAGGACATGGCGGTAATCAGACAGTGGCCGAGTATCAGCGCGTAAAGCACCAGCACGGCAAGGCCGCCCACAAGCCCGAACTCCTCGCCCAGCATGGTGAAAATGAAGTCGGTCTGCTTTTCCGGCAAGAAGTTCAGATGGGCCTGCGTGCCTTGCATATACCCCTTGCCCGTGAGCCCGCCCGAGCCGAGCGCGATCTTGGACTGCATGATGTGATAACCCGCGCCCAGCGGATCATTTTCAGGGTTCAGGAAGGTCAGCACCCGCGCGCGCTGATACTCCTCCAGCCCGTAGCGCAGGAACATCACCCCGCCAACGCTGCCCGCGATCATGCCTGGCAGGATGATCTTCCAGCTGAGTCCGGCCAGAAACACCATGACCGCACCGGTCGCGCCCGTGAGGACTGCGGTACCGAGATCGGGCTGTTTGGCGATTAGCAGGAAGGGCGCGCCAATCATCATCAGCGGCACGATCATGCCGCCGGGCCGCGACACGTTTTCCGGAGGCAGGTCGTGATAATAGCGGGCCAGCGCCAGCACGAGCGCAATCTTCATGATCTCCGACGGCTGCATGCGCAATGGCCCGATATCGATCCAGCGCTGCGCACCCATGGCGGTAACGCCGAACAGCTCCACCATCACGAGCAGAAACAATGCGCCCAGATAGGCAGGATAAGCCAGCGCCATCCACCCCCTTGGCGGGACCATCGCGACGACCAGCATGACGATGAGACCCACCCCGAAGCGGGTGGCGTGGCGGATGGCCCAGGGGTCCCAGTCCCCGCCCGCGACCGAATAGAGCATCAGCACGCCGATGCAGCCGGTCAGAACGATAAGCAGGACGAAGGCCCAGTTGACCTCGAAGAGCTTGCCCCGGAGATCGCGCGGTACGGGCTGGGTAAAGACCGGCATGCGGGCTACAGGCTCCCTTGCGCAAGCTGGATGGGGGCATGCCGGGCCGCAATCAGGCCGGACCGGCCCGCAGGGTCTCTCAGCACGATCTCACGCAATATGTCGCGCGCAGGCTGGGCAGCCGAGCGTGCGCCGCCGCCGCCATGTTCCACTACCAGCGCGACGGCGTAGCGGGGTTCCTCGGCAGGCGCATAGCAGATGAATAGCCCGTGATTGCGCAGTCGCCAGGGCAGATCGTCCTGACTGCGCACGCCGCGCGCGCGCTCCTCCGCGCTGATGGAATAAACCTGGCTGGTGCCGGTCTTGCCCGCCATGCGCACACCTTCGACGCCCAGCCCGCCGAGCGACCAGTAAGACGTGCCACCCGGCTCGTGCACCACACCGACATGGGCATTGTGGACGGCCTCGATATGGGCGGCATCATAGTCGAGGCGGGCAAACTCCGGCACCTGCGCACGCGCATAAAGCGTCGGCTCGACGGCGCGTCCTGTGGCCATGCGTGCGGTCATCACGGCCAGCTGCAGCGGCGAACTCAGCACCGCGCCCTGCCCGATGCCGACATTGTAGGTATCGCCCATCGACCAGCCCTGCCCGGTGCGCGCGCGCTTCCATTGCGGGCTGGGGAAGAGCCCGCCGGCTTGCGACAGCATCGGGATGCCGATGTCAAAGAGCTGGCCCATGCCAAGTTCCAGCGCCGTCTCGCGGATACGCTCAATGCCAAGGCGCGAGGCGACCTCGTAGAAATAGGTGTCGCAGGAGACCTTGATGGCGTCGTGCATGTTGACCGCGCCATGGCCTTCCCGCCGCCAGCAATGGAAGGTGCGGTCCCCAAGACGCACCGAACCGCGGCAGCTCACCCGCTCTCCGGGACGCATCACGCCATGGCGCAACGCCGCGAGCGAGATCATGCCCTTTACCGTCGAGGCCGGGGCATAAAGCCCGTTCACCGCCTTGTTGAAGAGCGGCCGGTAAGGGTTGTCGTTCAGTTCGCGGAACTCGCGGCTGGGAATGCCAAGCACGAAAAGGTTGGGGTCAAAGCTCGGGGTGGAGGCCAGAGCAATGATCTCGCCAGTGCGCACATCAAGCGCTACGGCAGAGGCACTCTCGCTGCCAAGGCGCTCGGTAGCGTAGCGCTGGATCGCCGCATCAATGGTGAGCGTGATGTCCCTGCCCGGTTCGGCAGGACGCGACTGGTCCGGCAGCTCGCGAATAACGCGGCCAAAGGCATTGACCTCGACCTTTAGTGACCCGGCAGTGCCACGCAACTCCTCGTCGCGCGCGATCTCGACGCCGGTCCGTCCGACGCGGAATGCAGGATGGCGCAGAAGCGGATCGTCACCGGCAATCTCTGGCGGGGCGGACTGCACATAGCCTGCGACATGCGCAAAGGCCGCCGGCATGGGATAGGTGCGCACCTCGCCCACATCAGGCATCACACCCGGCAGTTCAGGCAGATGCAGATTGACGCGGCTGAAAGTTTCCCAATCCACGCCCTCTGCCACCGTGACGGGCTGAAAGCGCGGGGTGCGCGCCAGCTCGCGCAGGACACGCTCGCCCCGGGCTTCTCCAATAGGCATGAACTCGGCCAGCCGATTGAGCGCGATGACCGGATCGCCCGCCTGCTCGCGGATTATGTAGATGCGGTAGCTGTCCCGGTTTTCCGCGACCGTCTCGCCAAAACGGTCAAGGATGCGGCCACGCGTCGGCAGCTGGATGCGGAAGGAAAACTGGTTGTTGTCCGAGAGGACCCGGTACTGATCCTCGTTGAGGATCTGCAGATTGTAGAGCTGTGTGGCTATGCCGGTGAAAACAGCCACCCCGCCCGCACCCAGCATGAAGGTGCGGCGGTTGAACTGCGACTGGGCTTCCTGTTTGTCACGGCGCATGGCGAGCGAGTTTTCAGCGATTCCCTAACTGAAAGTGGTACGTTCCCGGCGGCGGGCAAAGAGCCAGCACAGTGCGGGAAACACGATAAGGGTTATCACAGCTTCGGTGCCAAGGCCCGTAGGATCGGCAGGCTGCCCTATGGATAGCGACCCTGCCGTCCAGGCGATGATGGTCGCGATGACTGTCAGCACCGAGAAACGCGCCACCAGCAGGATAAACTCGCGCGCGGAGGGTTCAGTCGATCGCAGCCGGGCGATGGTGAAGGCGACCAGATAGGACAGCGCCCACAGGCCAAGCGGCCCTCCGGTCAGCAGGTCCTGTAACAACCCGGTCATGAAGATGAGCCATGGCGGCACAAAGGTCGGATGGCGCACCGACCAGATGAACAGCACGATCAGGGGAAAGAACGGCACCGGCAGGGTCTGGCCTTCCGGCAGACGCAAGGGCGCTGCCACCGCCAGAACGCTCAAGGCCAGTGTCAGGCCCATGCCGGTAAACACCGGCCAGGTGGAGTCGCGTTCGAGGTTTGCGCGCATCAATCGCTCTCCTCATCGTTCGACGCGGTCACCGGTTCGTCGGCAGTTTCTGCAGACTGTGGCGCCGGCACCAGTTCTCCCTCTGGCGGCTGCGTCACGACAGTGCCGCCAGCGCCCGGCGGCAGGATGATGCCTGGCGTATCGGTTGGCGGCGGGACCTGCTCATACGGCCATATCCAGACGAGATCGATGGGCGCAGCACTCGAATAGAGGACCACGCGCCAGACACCGCGCCGGTCGCGCACGGCTTCGCCAATCGGCAGGCCACGAGGCAGCACATTATCGTCCCCGGAGGTGACGATGCGGTCGCCCTCCTCGATATCCGGGGCACGGCCCAGATACTCGAGGCGCGGGAAGGCCGTATTGTCACCGATCAGCATGGCGCGCGCATTGGACCGGTCGGCCATCACCGATACACGGCTGTTAAGGTCGGTGAGCAGCAGGATGCGGGAGGAGCGCTCGCCGACATCAATCGTGCGCCCGACAACGCCGTAAATATTAAGCGCAGGATAGCCCGGCTCGACGCCGTGGCTGCGCCCCACGCCAACGAGGCGCGTATTCACGAACGGTCCGCCGGTCTCGGTCACCGCCCAGGCGGTGATGCGGTTGCGCGGCAGAGGCGGATCAAGATTGAGCAATTCCTGCTGGCGGCGGATCTGTTCGGAATAGTTCAGCGCCACATCGCGCCACGCCCGAAGCTCGGACATTTCCTCGCGCAAGGCGCGCACCTCGGCAGCAAGCTCGATCTGGCGGCGCCACCACGGCCCGACATTGTACAACCCGCGCAAGGGCTGGGCTGCGACTTCCAGCACAGGAATGGCCGCGTCGTTGAACGCAGCGCGGAATACCGTAATGGCCGGAACGCGATCCTCAGGCCGGTCCGCTGCGATCAGCGCAGCCGATACCGCCATCAGAACGAACAGTAAGGTACGTGAAAAGCGTACGCCCTCTTCCGCCCCTTGCCGCGCTGAACGCCATTGCGCCACCGCCCGGCACCTCCTCTACCGGTTAAACCGCCTCGGACAGTATGGGACGCCAAATCTTGAGATTTTCAACCGCTTTGCCGCAGCCAAGCACCACGCATGACAGCGGCTCATCGGCCAGGCTGACGGGCAGGCCGGTCCGGTCGCGAAGCTCGGTGTCGAGATTGCGCAGTAGCGCGCCGCCGCCGGTCAGCACAATGCCCTTGTCCACAATGTCAGCGGCCAGTTCCGGCGGCGTGGCTTCCAGCGCCTGCTTGACCGCTTCAACGATCTGTTCCACGGGTTCGGAAAGCGCATCGGCGATCATGGCTTCGGTGACGGCGATCTCGCGCGGCACGCCATTCATTAGGTCACGGCCCTTGATCTCCAGCGTCAGGCCTTCGCCTTTTGGCGGCGGGCTGGCCGAGCCGATTTCCTTCTTGATGCGTTCAGCGGACGTTTCGCCGATCAGAAGGTTCGCCGAGCGGCGGATATAGTTGATGATGGCTTCATCCATCTTGTCACCGCCCACGCGCACCGAGCGCGAATAGACAATGCCGGAGAGCGACATCACGGCGACCTCTGTCGTGCCGCCACCAATATCGACGATCATGGAGCCGGTCGGCTCGTCAATCGGCAGGCCTGCGCCCACGGCTGCGGCCATCGGCTCATCGATCAGGTAGACCTTGCGGGCCCCTGCCCCCAGCGCGCTCTCATGAATGGCGCGGCGTTCCACTGCAGTTGCTCCGGATGGTACGCAGATAACCACTTGCGGAGACACAAAGCTGCGCCGGTTATGCACCTTACGGATGAAGTGGGCGATCATTTCCTCGGCGACGTCAAAGTCGGCGATCACGCCGTCACGCATGGGGCGGATGGCTTCGACGTTACCGGGCGTCTTGCCGAGCATGAGCTTGGCTTCCGCGCCCACGGCCTGAACGTGCTTGCGGCCCTTCTCGATCTTGTAGGCGACCACCGACGGTTCGTTGAGCACGACGCCGCGCCCCTTGACGTAGACCAACGTGTTGGCCGTACCAAGGTCGATGGCGATATCCGCGGACAGCAGCCCGAAAACGCTTGAGAACATCGAAGAAAAACCTGTGAGCCGAAAGCAATGAACCGCCGAGGGGGCGGACGGAGCACTATCCCTTCTTGTGCGATGCGCCGTCCCCGATTGCAAGAGTGGACGTGCCGTCAGAGACCGCATCATCGGCAGTTGAGAGGTCTGCGGCTGCCTGTCCTGTCCGCGTGCGGCCAAGCCAGCGGCGCGCCATCAGCATCGCCATGAGCCAGCCAAGGGCGGTAAGCGCCAGAATGGCGGCCACCCAGAGCCCGCTTCCCGTGAGCAGCGCGATCACGCTGCTGCCCGCAAAGGCGACAAGCGCGATCTTGGGCACAATTCCAAGGCCTGTCCCGGCCATGAAGACAAAAAAGCCCATGCGCGACACGCCAGCTGCCATGTTGATGACGATGAAGGGCGCTGAAGGGACATTGCGGATGATGGCGCTGGCCCAGAAGCCATTGCGCCCGACAAAGGCGGAAATCCGGTTCACCGTCTCGCCGCCATAGCGGCGCACCACATCAGCGCCCAGCACCCTGCCCGTCCAGAAATTGGCCGCCGCCGAGACCATGGTTCCGAGCCAGGAATAACCAAAACCGGCAACCGGGCCGAAGGCGAGCACAGCCGCGGCGATCAGGGCAAATTGCGGTGCACCGATATAGGAGAACACCGTAAAGGCCAGCACGGTCAGGGGAAGCGCATACCATTCGCTTGCCGCCTCTGCGAGCCAGGTCTGGACATCGCCGGGCTCGATCCCGAACACGAAACGGCCGATCACAAATACGGCCAGCACAAGCACAAACAGCGCGACCGAGATCGACACCGCCCGCACTGCGCGCGCGTCCATATTGTTCAGAAATTCGATAACAGCCTTCATGCCCGCCCTCTTAGCGCGTTCTGCTGCGGCTTGTCATGTGAGGAGCCCTGCGTTCATTCACGCTCCTTCAGGCGCGCTCGATCAGGCAGCCATCGCCATAGGAGAAAAACCGGTAACGGTTCGCGATGGCATGGGCATAGGCTTTTTGCATCTCATCTAGCCCTGCCAGCGCGCTGACCAGCATGAACAGCGTGGACTTTGGCAGGTGGAAGTTGGTGATGAGCGCGTCGGTCACGCGAAACGCGTAACCCGGCGTGATGAAAATGGCCGTTTCGGCAGACCCCGCCTCCACCTTGCCCGTCGCCGCCGCACTTTCGATGGTGCGCAGCGCCGTTGTGCCAACCGGAATGACCCGGCGCCCTTCAGCCTTCGCAGTGTTGATCGCGGCAGCCGCAGCCTCGCTCACCTCATACCACTCGGCATGCATGGTGTGCTCCGCAACATTCTCCGTTTTCACCGGCAGGAAGGTGCCTGCACCCACATGCAGCGTGACGTGCACCGCCTCCACCCCGCGCGCCGCCAATGCGGACATCAGACGCTCGGTGAAGTGCAGGCCCGCCGTCGGTGCGGCAACTGACCCTTTCTTGCGGGGATCGGAAAACAGGGTCTGGTAGTCGCTCCGGTCTTCATCATCGGCGGCACGTTTCGAGGCGATATAGGGGGGCAAAGGCGGGTTACCCGCCTCCTCCAGCGCTGCATCAAGATCAGCGCCGGACGCATTGAACTGCAACGTGATTTCCCCGCCCTCCGACTTTCCGATCACGGTCGCTGCAAGGCCCTTGGGAAAACCGATCACATCGCCTTCACGCAGGCGCTTGGCCGGGCGGGCAAAGGCGCGCCAGCCATCCGCGCTGGTCCGGGTATGAAGGTTCACTTCTATGCGCGCAGGCCCGCCCCCACCCTGGTCACGTGTAGGACGCTCGCCGGTAAGGGCGGCGGGGATGACGCGCGTATCATTGAGCACGAGCAAATCGCCGGGCTGCAGGAGCCCGGGCAGGTCCAGCATGGTGTGATCGCCCAGCGCACCCCTCTTGCCGACATGAAGCAGCCGCGCGCTATCGCGCGGCCGTGCCGGGCGAAGGGCTATCCGATCCTCGGGCAGGTCGAAGTCGAAATCGGACAGCTTCATCAATCAGACCAGACGGATAATGCAGGACGTGCAGGCGCGGCCTAGCGCACCGGCTCAGGCTTGCGCTTTTCGCCTGACTTGCCCTTGCCTTCCGGCTTGATGCGGTCACCTGGGATGATCTCGAAGTCGAGACGCTCCTCATCGGCCGCGTCCACATCCACCTTCACGATGCCGCCCTTGCGCAGCTGTCCGAAGAGGATCTCGTCAGCGAGCGGCTTCTTGATGTGCTCCTGGATGACGCGCGACAGCGGACGGGCACCGAACTTCTCGTCATAGCCACGCACTGCCAGCCAGCTCTTGGCCGCTTCGGTCAGCTCGAAGGTCACGCCGCGATCTTCCAGCTGGGCTTCCAGCTCGAGCACGAACTTCTCGACGACGCGGGCAACCACTTCCTGCTTGAGGCCGGAGAAGGGAATGACCGCATCCAGCCGGTTGCGGAATTCCGGCGTGAACAGGCGCTCGATGGCGGCCGTGTCCTCGCCCTCGCGCTTGCCGCGGCCAAAGCC
>CAZCEG010000063.1:0-9793 GCA_964497275.1 uncultured Oceanicaulis sp. | reverse complement strand
AGCGTGTCATCAAGGGTGAGGCGGGCGCGGGCAGCGGCGATCCAGCTTGCCGCAGCGTCTGCCGCACCGCCCTCAAGGCGTGAGAGCGCTTCTACCGCGCCCGCAAGATCACCGCGCTCCAGCCGCGCCTCCCCCTGACGGAGAAGGGAAAGAGCGCTATCCGGGCCGGTGCCCGCCGGGCGCACTTCAAACAGGCCGAGAAAGCTGCGCGCCTCACCCGACGCCGCGATGATCGCGCGCGCGGGAAAATCCTCGCGCAGGGTGGGAAGCGTGGGCACGCCCCTGCGGGCGAGCGGCTGCAGATCGGCAAGACCGGGCGCATTGCGCCAGAGCCGGGCCAGCGCCGCGCGCTCGGCCTCGAACGGGGCGCTGGCCGCTGCCGCATCGCGCAGGGCGGTGAACGCCATCACCCTGCCGGCAAGGCGCTGCACGGCGGCGCTGTCCCCGCTGGCGCTGCGTTCCTGATCGGCAAGGCTTTGTTCCAGCGCCGTGATACGCGCGGCAAGGCGCGTTTCAAGCGTGTCGAGCGCGTCGCCCGTCTGGCGGGATTGGCTCTCAAGCGCCTCGCGGGTCTGCCGGTCGAGCGTGGAGGTCTCGTCATCAAGCCGCGCCTCCAGCCGGGCGAGCCGGTCATCGAGCGCCGTCTGACCGCGCTCGAGAGGAGCAAGATCAACGGCTTGGGTTGAACCTCCGCCAGAGGCCACCTCAGAGGCTCTCTGAGCGGCTTCCAGCGCGCGGGCGGCCTCAACCCGGATTTCCTCCAGACGCGCTTCCAGCGCCGCCATAGCGCCGTCTGCGGGCGCATCTGATCCAGTCACGGCGGCAGGGCGGGCGGCCAGTGCCTCCATTTCCTCGCGCAAGGTGCGGATCTCGGCATCGAACGTGCGCAGCGCGTCGGCAGGCACCATTTCGGTTTCCACCCGCTCCTCGATGGCGTTGAGACGCGCTTCCAGCCCGGCAAGAGCAGAGACGGTGTTCTCCAGCCCCTCAAGACGGGTCTCAATGGCCGCACGGGTGACGGGCGTCTCGCCTTGCGCGGCGCGCCATTGATCCATCACATACGCGCCGCCTGCACCGGCAGCGCCCGCCACCAGCACGAAAGCGGCGATTTTCCCGGCGCCGAGGAGTATCGCGCCAAGGCCCGGCCCGGATTTCTCCGGTTCAGCCGGAACGAACTCGGCGTCGATCGGTTCGGCGTCCGCGCTGGTGCTGGTTTCTGGTGTGTCGGCGCTGCTCATTACCTGTCCGCTTCGGGCTCGAATTGGGCTTGCGCGCCAGTCTAGGGCGCGCCGCGGCGCTAGGCTACCGCCCTTGCCCTGCAAGCGCGATTTCCAGTGTCGCCATCAGGCTTTCCTCGGTGGGCTCGGGCGCAACGCGTGCATCGAGGCCTGCAGCGTGGAGCGGCACCGCAGCGCGCTCTGAAAGGCACACAAAGCCGAGCGTTGTCAGGCGGTCAGCCTCACCTTCCGAACGCACAAGCTGGAGGAAGCGCTCGGCCCCGCGCGCCGAATGGATCAGCACCAGCGTGCCGGGCACCGCCAAGGCTTCGCGCGCGCCTCTGGTAAGGCCCCGGGCAAGCCGTGTGCGATAGACGATTATCGTCTGTGCCCGAAAGCCCAGCACCTCCAGCATGCCCGCCAGATCGCCAGCGCGCTCTTCGCCGGCAAGATGGACGATCCGGCTAGCCCTGCTGACGCGCGCCGCGATGTGCCGGGCCAGCGCCTCGGCATCGCCAGCGCTTTCGGAGACCTGAAGGAAGCCCGCCTCTCTTGCCGCGAGCGCAGTGCCTGCTCCCACGGCAAAGACAGGCACATGCGCCAGCCCCTCGACATTGCGAAGGCTCGTCACGGCATTGGCGCTGGTAAAAGCAATCCCATCGACCCCGTCAGCGCCAAGAGCAGGCGCATGGCGGACGACCTGCGCCACAGGGGAGGCAACGGGCAGGGCGCCCAGCGCCTTTACACCTTCAATGGAGCGGCGCGTGCCCGGTTGGGTCCGGGTGATGATGACCGGCCGCCGCACAGTGAGCGTCATGACAGCGTGCCCAGTATCGCCTCCAGCTCGGGGCCGCCGGTTTCGCGCAAACTGGCCCCGAGGCATTTACCGGCAAAACGCGCCGCGCCGGGATCGGCATCGGGCAGCACGAAAACATCTTCAATGCGCCAGCGCTTGCGCCCGTCCGGGGAGAGCACCTCTCCGATAATGGTGAGGTTTGCGCCTGCCAGCGTCGCATGCGCGGCAAGCGGGGTGCGGCAGGAACCGTCCAGCGCTTCCAGCACGCCGCGCTCAGCCGCGATGGCTATGGCGGTTTCCAGATGGTTCAACGGCTCCAGCAGCCGCGCCATTTCGGCATCCTCGCTGCGGGTGATGATACCGACCGCGCCTTGAGCCGGTGCAGGCAATAAATGCTCGAAACTGATGCCCGGCCAGCTGCCTTCCGGCCGCCCAAGGCGCTTCAGCCCTGCCTTGGCAAGGAAGGTCGCATCGATCACGCCTGCGTGCAGTTTCTCAAGCCGGGTTCCGACATTGCCGCGCAGCAAAGACACTTCCAGATCCGGGCGAACATGAAGGGCCTGTGCCTGACGGCGCAGGGAGGCGGTGCCAAGACGCGCGCCCACCGGCAGGTCTTCTAGCGTGCCAGCCCCGTCGGCTGTCAGGAGCACGTCAGACGGATCCTCCCGCGGCAGGACGCAAGCCAGCTTCAGCCCTTCGGGCAGGTGGGTCGGCACATCCTTCATCGAATGCACGGCCAGACGCGCGTCGCCATCAAGAAGCGCCCGGTCAAGCTCGCGCGTGAAAAGGCCCTTGCCGCCCGCCTCCAGCAAGGCGCGGTCGGTGATCTGGTCGCCCGTGGTAACCAGGCCCAGAATGGGGAAAACCGCCTCCGGATCGCTGATCTGATGGGCGTCGGCAAGACCCGACTGGACCATCCGGCTCTGGGCCAGGGCAAGCGGAGAGGTCCGCGTGGCGATGGCGAAAGGTCCCAAAGTGATCTCCGTGAGTTGTCAGGGGCGCGGGCAGTCGCTAACGGAATATCATGGCGTTATCCCATACATCCGCGCGTGTGCAACCATTTCGCCCCCTGACGGTGCTTGGACTGGAATCCAGTTGTGATGACAGTGCTGTAGCCATCGTGCATCTGGCCGCTGACGGTCGCGCAAACGTGATCGCGGAACGGGTGGAGAACCAGAATTCCGCTCACGCCCCGTTCGGCGGTGTGGTGCCCGAGATCGCTGCGCGCAGCCATGCCGAACGCATGGATCATCTGGTGCGCGACGTGCTGGAGGAGGCAGGCCTTTCCCTCTCCGGCATGGACGCAATCGCGGCAACATCTGGCCCCGGCCTGATCGGCGGGGTGATGGCCGCCTTGATGACCGCCAAGGGGCTGGCGCTCGGCGCCGGCAAGCCGCTGATTGCTGTCAATCACCTTGAAGGCCACGCCCTCTCCCCGCGCCTTGTGGAGCCTTTGGCCTTCCCCTGGCTTCTGCTTCTGGTCTCTGGCGGCCATACCCAGCTTCTCAACGTTGAGGGCGTCGGCCAGATGACGCGCATCGGCTCGACCATCGATGACGCCGCCGGAGAAGCCTTCGACAAATCGGCCAAGGTGTTGGGGCTTGGCTTTCCGGGCGGCCCGCAGCTGGAAAAACTGGCAATGAAGGCGAGCAATCCCGCGCGCTTTGCCCTGCCGCGCATGCTGGCCCACGACAAGAGCTGCAATCTGTCGTTTGCCGGCCTCAAGACAGCGGTAAAGCGCAGCTTTGATGCGATTGCCACGCCCACCGAGGCAGACCGCGCAGACCTCGCCGCCAGCGCGCAAGCCGCCATCACGGCGCATCTCGCCGAGCGCACGGGCCGGGCGATGGACATTTTCGCCGAGCAGCATCCAGCCGCGCGCACCCTCGTTGCGGCAGGCGGCGTTGCCGCCAACTCCGCGATCCGTACCGCGCTGGAAAAACTGGCAGAGGAGAAGGGCTTTCGCTGCCTCTTCCCGCCGCTGAAATACTGCACGGACAATGCGGCCATGATCGCGCTGGCCGGCGCGGAGCGTCTGCGCCTTGGCCTTACCGATCCGCTGGATACGCCCGCACGGGCGCGCTGGCCGCTCGATGAGACTGCCGCGAGCGCCGATCCGCTGATAGGGTCGGGCCGGAAGGGACCAAAAGCATGAGCGACACTCTGGGCATTATCGGCGCGGGCGCGTGGGGCACGGCGCTGGCGCAGGCGGCAGCGCGCGCAGGTACGCCAAGCCTGATCTGGGCTTATGAGCGCGAGGTGGCAGTCGCCATCAACACCGCGCATGAAAACTCCGTCTTCCTGCCGGGCGTAAAGCTCGATGCGCGCATCCGCGCCACCAATGACCCGTCAGGGCTATCTCCTTGCGCGGCCTGGCTTGTGGTCACGCCCGCCCAGCATATGCGCGCAAGCCTTGAGGGCTTTGCGCCGTATTTGCGCCCCGGCACACCCGTTGCGCTGTGTTCGAAAGGTATTGAGCGCGGCTCGCTGAAGCTGATGAGCGAGGTGCTGGCCGAGATCCTGCCGCACGCAATCCCGGCTGTCCTCTCCGGTCCGTCCTTCGCCGCCGATGTGGCGCGCTCGCTGCCTACCGCCGTGACGCTGGCGTGCGAGGACGAGGCCGCGGGCCAGAGGCTCGTCGGGCTGATCGGTTCGGAAAGCTTCCGCCCTTATCTGGCCGATGATCTCATCGGCGCGGAGATTGGCGGTTCGGTGAAGAATGTACTCGCCATCGCGGCAGGCATTGTGGAGGGCCGCGCGCTCGGCAAATCTGCCCATGCCGCCCTGATCGCGCGCGGCTTTGCCGAGATGACGCGTCTTGCGGTGGCGCTTGGCGCCAAGAAGGACACGCTGGCAGGGCTTTGCGGGCTCGGCGATCTGGTGCTGACCTGTTCCTCCCCGCAATCTCGCAACATGTCATGCGGGCTGGCACTGGGGCGCGGCGAAACGCTGGAGGCCATCATGGCCTCGCGCAACTCTGTCACCGAAGGCGTCGCGAGCGCGCCTGCCGTCATGGAGCTTGCCCGAAAGCATAATGTCGACATGCCAATCTGCGCCGCAGTCGCAGGGATCGTCAGTGGACGGATCAGTGTCGATGCGGCGATCGAAGGCCTGCTCTCTCGCCCGTTCACGACTGAGGGCCTGTGAGCATGACCGAGCTACCGCCAAGCGGCACCGTGCTGGGTGCGCTCGATCAGCTTGCCGATCCGGGCGCGGCGCCGTCACCTTACGAAGCCCTTCCCATATTGCTGGTGCGCAAGGGCGAAGAGGCCTTTGCCTATGTGAATGTCTGCCCGCATCAGGGCCGCCCGCTCTGCCTGCCCTCGGGGCGCACATTGATCAGCGAGGAACGCTTCATTGTCTGCCCGTTTCACGGGGCAAGCTTTGCGATAGAGGACGGGGCCTGTGCGGGTGGCCCTGCAGGCAAGGCAGGGCTGAAACCGGTGCCAGTGCGCGTGGAAAACGGCCAGATAATCGCCGCTTAGGAACGCCTGCCGGTCACGCCGTAAACTTTCTGATCCGTGTACTGAAACCCCGGTGTCTCCATCAGGGTGCAGACGCTGTCCACCACCGCCGGATCAGCCCCGATCATCCCGCCAATCACACGATTATTGGCCGCCAGAAAGCGCGACCAGTCCGATCCGCCCTCGCTCACCCGCTCCAGCACATCTTCGGTGACAGCGGTCAGACCGGCGCGCGCGAACCTGTCTTTCAGTGTGCGTCCAAAGGCAGGATCAACAAGGCCGCTATCGCGGATCGCAGACTGGATATGGGCAATGCCTGCATCGAAGCGGGCACCCTCCGGACCGCCGCTGACCGCTTTCACATCGGCAAAATCGAGGCTGGCGATGGCCAGCCTGCCGCCGGGTTTCAACCACTCTGCGAGGCATGCCAGCGCCCTGTCGGGGTCGGGCAGATGCTCCAGCACGAGGCGGGCATAGACCAGATCGAAGCGCGCTGGCTCGGCGGGCGGATCATAAAGATCCCCCTCCATAAGCCGCACCGGCGGAGGCAAATCACCCATATGGGCCAGCGTGCGGTCGAGGCCCAGCACATCGCCCTGCGGACCCACTACTTGCGCGAACCAGCGCAGCATAGCACCAGACCCCGCCCCGGCCTCCAGCACGGCCATGCCGGGTTTCAGCCCTGCCCTGCGGGTCAGCCAGTCTTGCGTCCACGGACCATAAAAGCCCGCCAGCATATCGAGCCGTTCGCGCTCCGATACCGGTTCGGCATCCTCAGCGAAGTAATGCTCGCTCAGCCGGGCCATGACCGTCAGCCCGCCTTGGCGGCCTGTGCCAGCTCACGCAGCTCCGTGGACGCGATGGCGACCTTGGAGAGCGTCCAGCTGCCTGAAGCGGACAATTCCTCGATGGCCCTGTCAGCCCGGTCAACATCGTGCGCATTGACGATCTGCCAGGACGAAACGAGCTCTGCCGCCCAGCCCTGCCCCGGATTCTCCGCGCCCGATCCAAGCTTGCCGCCTGCCGCGGCGGCATAGGCTGCAATCGCCTGACAGATCGCAAGCTGGCTGGCATAGAGGTCTTCGCTGAGGCGGCGCGCGGCCAGCCTGTCCCAGTGCAGGCTGGAGGAGAGGCTGGACGCTGCCGTGCGCAGCGGATCAAAGCTGAAGCGTTCGCCTGCCTCGTGATAGAGGCGCGCTGCCGCCTCCAGAGGCCAGCCTGCACCTTTGGCAAGGTCAACAATGTCCGTAGCCGGAGTAAGTGGCTGCAGGGCTGCGGCTTCGGCTGCGAGCTTTGCCGGAGCGCCCACCTCTTCCAGCGCGCTGCGCCGGCCTGCAACGCCTGCCCGCTCATGGCTGGAAAGAATGTCCTCGCCCCAAGCTTTCAGCTTGTCGGCCCCTTCGCGATAGGCCTTGATGAGGTCGCTGATCGGGGTGGCCTTGCCCGCTTCTTCGGCGCGTGCGCGGCGGGCAAGCCATATGGTCTGGCGCGCGAGCAGCCCCATCACCTCTTCATGCAGGCGCAGCTGGGCATCGGCCGGGATCTTGTTGTCCAGCGCATTGATGCGCCCGATCAGATCATCGAAGCGATAGATGGCACGGCCCGCAGCGAACGCGCGGGCGATGGCAGCAATATCGGCCCCGCTCGCCTCCAGCGTCCGGTGGACGAAGAGCGGCCCGCCCATATTGATCATGTCATTGGCAAGGCGCGTGGCGATGATTTCCCGCTTCAGCCGGTGGCCCTGCATCTGCTTTGCAAACTTCGCCAGCGCCTTCGGGAAATAGGTGACGAGGGTGTCCTCGAAATGCGGATCATCAGGCACGTCGCTTGCCACCAGAGCATCAAACAGCGCGATCTTGGCATAGCTCATCAGGATCGCGATTTCGGGCCGCGTGAGCCCTTCGCCCTGATCCTTCAGCATACGGATGGTGTCGGCGCCGGGGAGACCTTCCACCGCGCGGTCCAGCCGCCCGTCAGCCTCCATCCGCTCCATCAGGCGCTCATGTGCGTCAAGATCGTCGGCCGCCCGCTGGCGCGCCAGCGTCAAGGTCAGGGACTGGTCGTAATTATGGCGCAGCACATGGGCGGCGACATCATCGGTCATTGATTCCAGAAGCGTGTTGCGCGCCTCCAGCTTCATCTCGCCAGAGCGCAGCATCGGATTGAGGAGGATCTTGATGTTCACCTCGTGGTCGGAGGAGTCCACGCCGGCGGAGTTGTCGATGAAGTCGGCATTGATCCGCCCGCCACTGCGCGCAAACTCGATGCGGGCGGCCTGGGTGAGGGCTAGGTTTGCCCCTTCGCCGACCACCTTGGCCTTCAGCTCCGATCCGTTGACGCGCACCGCATCATTGGCCTTGTCGCCAACCTGATAGTTCTCTTCAGAAGACGCCTTCACATAGGTGCCGATACCGCCAAACCACATCAGCTCTGCATCAGCCTTGAGCAGCGCATTCATCAGCTCGGTCGGCGTGGCGGTCTTGCCCTCCAGCCCGGTCAGGGCGCGGATCTGGTCGGTGAGAGCCACCGACTTGCCCGAGCGCGAGAACACCCCGCCACCCTTGGAGATCAGCTTGGGATCGTAATCCTGCCAGCTGGAGCGTTCGAGCCTGAACAGGCGCTCGCGCTCCTTCCAGCTCGCCTCGCAATCAGCGGGGTCCGGATCGATGAAGATGTCACGGTGATCGAATGCGGCCAGCAGCCGGATCTTCTTCGATAGCAGCATGCCATTGCCGAACACATCGCCCGACATGTCGCCCACGCCAATGACGGTGAAGGGTTCGGACTGGATGTCCTTGCCCATCTCGCGGAAATGGCGCTTCACCGATTCCCAGCCGCCGCGCGCGGTAATGCCCATCTTCTTGTGGTCGTAACCGGCAGAACCGCCAGACGCGAAGGCATCGGCAAGCCAGAAATCATACTCGTTCGTCGCAACGCCGTTGGCGATGTCGGAGAAGCTGGCCGTGCCCTTGTCCGCAGCGACGACGAGATAGGGGTCTTCCCCGTCCCAGCACACGGTGTTTTCCGGGCGGATGACCTTGCCGTCCGCATCGAGATTGTCGGTGATATCGAGCATGCCGCGCAGGAAGGTGCGATAGCTCTCGCGGCCCTCTTCCATGAACGCATCGCGGTCGGAGGGCTTGGGCAGTTGTTTGGGGTAGAAGCCGCCCTTGGAGCCAACCGGCACGATGACGGCATTCTTCACCTGCTGTGCCTTGACGAGGCCCAGCACCTCGGTGCGGAAATCCTCGCGCCGGTCAGACCAGCGCAAGCCCCCGCGCGCCACCGGACCAAAGCGCAGATGCACGCCTTCCACGCGCGGGCTCCACACGAATATCTCGCGGAAGGGTTTGGGCGCCGGCAGATCACGCAGGCGGCGGCTCGCAATTTTCAGCGATATCCACGGCTTCGGCTGACCATCCTTGCCGGTCTGGTAGAAATTGGTGCGCAGCGTGTATTTCAGGAGCTTCAGAAGGCGGCGCAGCACCTTGTCATGGTCAAGGCTTGAAACCGCATCGAGCTTGCCGCGCAATTGCTTTTCGAGCGCGGCGGCCTTCTCCTCACGCGCCTTCTGGTCGAGATCGAGCGACGGATCGAAGCGCGTTCCGGCATATTCCAGAAGGCAGCGGGCAATTTCAGGATAGGAGGCGAGCGCGTCCTCCTGAATGGATTGTGACGGATCAAGCCCGGATTGCTGGCGGTAGCGCGCACACGTGCGCAGGAAGGCCGCATCGCGCCAGCTGACCCCGATGGCAGGGACAAGCGTGTTGAAGCCGTCATCCTCGGTGCGGCCATCCAGCACGGCAAGGACCGCATCCTCAAACAGGGGCGCGATGGTTTCCAGCTTGCCGAAGGCGCCAGTGCGGGCATGCACCTCGAACTCGTGCACCCAGATGGTTTCACGCTCCCCCGCCTCGTCATGCTGGCGCTGGACGGGATAGCCAGCCTCTGCATCGACATGCAGACCGAGATTTTCCAGCACAGGCAGAACGGCAGACAGGGCAAGCATGCGCCCATGGCTGTAGAGCTTCACGCGCAGATGCGCGTCGTCCTCACCCTCCGAGCGGTAGACGCGGGCGCCGCGCGGAGCATTGCTGCTCAAAGGCTCCATGCGCTGGATATCGGCCAGCGCCTCTTCAGGCTCGTAGCGTTCGCGATATCCGGCGGTAAATCCGCTGAGATACCCCTTGCTGGCACGCAGAAGGTCTGCATCGCCGCAGCGGCGGGCCTCAGCCTCAAGGCTGTCCTCCCAGGTGCGGGCCAGAAGCGCGATCTGGCGCTCCAGCTCGGCCGGATCGGGCTCAGGGTGGTTGAAC
>CAZCEG010000062.1:0-9844 GCA_964497275.1 uncultured Oceanicaulis sp. | reverse complement strand
CTGACGGGCGGGCTGGCCGATCCGGCTGAAGCCGGGTGGAGCGTGAAATCGGTGGCGGGCGGGCTGCTCGTCCAGTCGCGCGATACCGGCCATATCCTCGCAAGCGATCTGAAAACCGTGACCGAGCGGGCGCCGAGCGAGACCGAGCTTGCCGATCTGATCTTTGCCTGGCGCGTTGCCAAGCACGTGAAATCCAACGCGATTGTCTATGCCAAGGGCGGCACCACCGCCGGTATCGGCATGGGCCAGACGAGCCGCCTCGATGCTGCCGTGCTGGCGGCGCGAAAAGCAGAGCTGGCAGCAAGCGAGAACGGCTGGGACGAGCCGCGCACGCGCGGGTCGGTCTGTGCCTCGGATGCCTTCTTCCCGTTTGCCGACGGGCTCAACGCAGCGATAGAGGCAGGCGCGACCGCGATCATCCAGCCGGGCGGCTCGATCCGCGATGACGAGGTGATCAAGGCGGCCAATGAGGCAGGCCTTGCCATGGTCTTCACCGGCATGCGCCATTTCAGGCACTGATGGGACGCCTCGGGCCAATCCTTCCCGTCCTCGCGGCGGGACTGGCACTGGCGGGCTGTCAGGCCCGCAGCCACGACCTTGCTCACTGGCGTGAGGCGCTTGCCCCGCACATCACCGTGATGATGCCGGAGAATGCCGAAGGGCCTGTGCCTGCCGTGCTGATGTTTTCCGGCTGTGGCGGCGTGATCAGCGTGCAGAGCGAATATGGCGCGGCCGCCAATGCCAACGGTATCGCGGCGGTGATCGTGGATTCGCATGGCGCGCGCGGCATTGGCTCAATCGGCGCGCGGCTCTTTACCTGCACGGCGCTTCGCATGCGCGGCGATGAGCGGGCACGCGATGTCATTGCAGCTCTCGCCCATGTGCGCACGCTGGACGGGATCGACCCGGATCGTCTGGCGCTGACGGGCTGGAGCCATGGCGGCTGGACGCTGCTCGATACGCTGTCGCTCATTCACGATGGCACGCCGCCGCGCGGGCTCGACGCCCTGCCGGAAAACGCTCTGGGCGGGGTGCGGGCGGTCATTCCCATCTATCCCTATTGCGGCTTCATCATCCGCGCCCGCGGCCACGATATCGGCAACCGGATTCCGGTCGATGCGCTGCTCGCCGAGGATGATGTCATCGCTGATCCAAGGGCGTGCGAGCGCCTGTTCGAGCGCCAGAATGAGGCCGGTGCGCGGATAGACTGGACGCTGTTCGAAGGACAGACCCACGCCTTTGACGCGCCCGACCAGCCCTATGACCCGCGTGTAAGGTACGATTCAGAGGCAGCTGAGCGCGCCCATGAATGGTGGATAGAGCGGCTCTCTATCCGGCTGGGTGCACAATGATGGCATAATCCCAGGCTGGCTTAAGCGACCGCTTTGGCCCATGGTAGCGACAAAACCGGCGGGAGTTTCACCCATGACCGTTTTCCAGTTCTGCGCCCGGCGCGCATCCCTTGTCTTGCTGGCGCTGGCCGCCTTGGCGCTTGCCAGTTGCGGGCGAGGCCCTGCTGATCCGTCGGCGCTCGCCAATTCAGGCCCCGTCGTTCTGGTGGTTACGGGCGCTGGCGCAGCGGCTGATGCCGGGCAGGGCGTGGCCTATGAAGGCCTTTACGCCATGTACGGGATCGAGTTGCAGGGCGCGCGCGCCTTCTCGCGACCCGAACTCACCGCAATGAGCTGGCGCCAGATGCGCGCCGATTTCCCGGTAGGTGGCACCGAGCGCGTCTTCGAGGGACCACGCCTGTCGGACGTGTTGCGGGCCGCCGGTATTCCCGGGGCCAGTGTCCGCCTGACGGCCTTTGATGGCTATGAGGCCGAAGTGCCAGCCGAGATGATCGCGGCCCATGAGCCGATCCTTGCCTTGCGCGCGGATGGCCAGTCGCTGGCGATTGGCGGGCTGGGGCCGGTCATGCTGGTCTGGCCGCGCCGTACCCAGAGCGCGCTTGCTGACATGAACGACGATCTGTGGCCGTGGGGCGTCTTCGCCATCACGCCTTACGAGCCGTAATCCATCTAAAATCAGGCCGCTTTGCAGATGAGGGCTTCCCGCGGGGGCCTTGCCTGCCTAGGGTCTGTCAAAATCAACCAGTTTCGGGGGAGCGGGCATGGATGCCTTTTTCGACAATGTCACGATTTTCAGTGATTTCCTTTGGGGAGGCACGTGGGGCGATCAGCGCATATTGCCGGTAGGCATTATCACGATCGCGCTGCTTGGCACGGGCGTGTTCACCATGTTCGTGCTGGGCTGGCGTCCGATCAAGCGCCTGATCCCGGCCTTCTCCGAGCTCTGGGCTGGCCGCAAGAGCGGCGGTGAAGGCGAGATCACGCCCTGGCAGGCATTGTCGACCGCACTCTCCGGTCAGGTCGGCACAGGCAATCTGGCCGGTGTCGCAACCGCCATCACGCTTGGCGGACCCGGTGCAATCTTCTGGATGTGGGTGACCGCGATCTTCGGTATGGCGCTCGCTTACGCCGAGAGTTCGCTTGCCGTGCGCTTCCGCGAGAAGCACGCCGACGGCAAGTATCATGGCGGCCCGATGTACTACATCCAGAATGGGCTCGGTAAGAACTGGAAATGGCTCGCCATCCTGTTCTGCATCGGCACCATCTTCTCTGCTGTGGCTACCGGCGGTGCCATTCAGGCGAACTCCGTCACGCAGTCGGCCGTCGAGGCCAGCACCTCGCTGGGCATCGACCTGCCGCGCTGGGTGGTTGGCGGCGTGCTCGCCTTCCTCGTGTTTGCGGTGATCATTGGCGGCATCAAGTCGATCGGTGTCGTGGCAGGCCGGGTCGTGCCGTTCATGGCGGTCGCCTATGTGCTGGTCGCCCTGTTCATCCTCATCACCCATGCCAGCGAAATTCCCGATGCCTTCGTGCTGATCTTCACCGAAGCGTTTGGCTTCCAGGAAGCGGCGGGCGGTTTTGCAGGCTATGTCATCATGGCAGCCATTCGCGCCGGTGTTGCCCGCGGCCTGTTCTCCAACGAGGCAGGTCAGGGCTCGGCCCCGATCGCGCATGCCGCGGCCCAGACAAGCAACCCCGTCAAGCAGGGCGAGATCGCCATGCTGGGCGTGTTCATCGACACGATCATCATCTGCACCATGACGGCGCTGGTGATCCTGACCGTGTCGGGCAGCTACGCCAATCTCGACGGCTCGGTAGCCGAGTTCGCGTGGCAATCCGATGCGCTGCAGGCCTCGGCCATCACCACGGCGGCCTTCGCGCAAGGCATCTTCGCGGGTGGCTGGATCATTCTGGCGGCGCAGGCCCTGTTTGCCTTCACCACCATTATCGGCTGGTCCTACTATGCCGAGACATCTGCCACCTACATCGTCGGTGACTGGGCGGCCCGTCCGTTCCGCTTCATCTGGGTCGGGGTTGCCTTTGCCGGCACGCTGATCGTGAATGTGGACGGCCTGTGGCGGTTCGGGGATGTGGCCAACTCGATGATGCTGTTCCCGAACGTCATCGCGATCCTGCTGCTGACGGGCGTGGTCGTGCGCTATACGCGCGAGTTCGACCGCAACGGCATCGTGCCGCCAGCCTGGCATGGTGATACGCCGCGCGACGCCAGCGGCAAGCCGGTAGATTCGCCTGCCTCGAAAAGCGTGAAGGGCGGAAAGGCGAAAGCCTAAGAGGCAGAAGCAGGCAGTGCTGCGGCCACCAGATGGTCCAGCACTGCCCATTTCTTGTAAGCACGGGCGGGCGCTTCCGCTGCGTGCCAGGCCGCCGCAAGGGCGGCCTTTTCTTTGGCGGGCAGCGCCGAGACAGGGTCAAGGCAGATGCGGATCGTGAAGAGCACCGCGCCGCTATCGGCAAGTTTCACGATTGTCTGGCGCTCCACGCGCACATGCAAAAGGGCTTCGGCCTCTTCCGGCTCCGCCGCCAGCGCCCTTGCCCGCAAGGGTGCACCGTCTGGCGTGTAGCGCTCATTGCCTGCCTGCAGGGTCCAGTTGAAGCGCTCAAGCACCTGATCAGGCCGGACATGATCAAAGACCCGGGCGATGCGGGTGGCCAGCTGGTCCCCACCGGGCACGGAGCCGTGCAATTCATGCAGGGTCTTTCCCGCCGCGTGCGGCAGGGAGAAGAAGGTGGGCGAGGTCAGCACCGCTCCGCCCACCCACCAGCCCTTTTCGCCCGGCATCATCAGGACAAGATCATCACTGACATGATGAGCGGCCTGCCATAGCGGATGGGCGTCCCCTGCAGGGTCATCACCATCCAGAGCGCCGCCTATGCGCCCTGCAGCTTCGCGCGCCGCCGCCTGCGCTGCCTCATCCTGAAAACTTGTCAGTTCCCTGTCCTGCAGCAGCGCGCGGCGCTCGGGCAGGGAGTGGGTCTCGGTGTCGGGCAGCAGCCAGCGGGCAGGCTCAATGGGTTTGAGGCCAACAATGAAACGCGGCGGTCCGTCTCGCCACGGCGTGAAGGGCGGGCGGGGCATCCTCACCATGGCTCACCGGCAAGCTGGCCTGCTATCCAGACCAGTACGAGGCCGATGGCAATCCCGACGGCATCTGTAGCGAGATCGGCCAGCGAGGCAGTGCGCTGCAGGGCAGGGGTCGCCTGAACGATCTCGATCAGTGCGCCATAGGCTAGCAGAAGTCCGGCGAGCCAGAGCCTTGGCAGGACGGGAAAGGCCGCACGCGCCAGCATGGTCAGCACCACGAAGGCAACCATGTGATTGATCACGTGCCAGCCAAACAGGGAGGGCGGATTATTATTGCCGGGCCAGAGCGCCAGCACGGTGACCGCCAGCAGAGTGATCGCCAGAAGCACGCGCCACCATGGCCGCAGCGCCATTGCAGCTCTGGCGGCAATGGTGACTTGTGGCAGCCTGCCAGCGTTTCTAGGCTGGCCGCCCAGCTGTTCTGACGGGAGTTTGTCCATGGCCCATGCCTCGCCGCTTGCCGACATTGCGCAATTTGCGACCCCTCGCTTCGACTGGACGCGCGCGGAGGTCAAGGCCATCCATGATGCCCCGTTCGCCGATCTCGTCCATGCTGCGGGCAGTGTCCATCGCATCCATCACCGCGCCGGCGAGGTGCAGAAGAGCCAGCTTCTCTCCATCAAGACCGGCGGGTGTCCGGAAGATTGCGGCTATTGCAACCAGTCCGCCAAGTTCGATACCGGCCTGAAGGCCTCAAAGCTGATGGCGGTCGATACCGTGATCGAGAAGGCGAAGGCGGCCAAGGCCGGCGGCGCGACGCGGTTTTGCATGGGGGCGGCCTGGCGTTCGCTCAAAGAGCGCGATGAGCCGCAGATCTGCGCCATGATCGAAGGCGTGAAGAGCCTCGGCCTTGAGACCTGCATGACGCTTGGCATGCTGGAAGAGGGGCAGGCCGAGCGGCTGAAACGCGCAGGGCTCGACTATTACAATCATAATCTTGATACCTCGCCGGAATATTATCGCGACATCATCACCACGCGCACCTGGGAAGACAGGATCGAGACGCTGGGCCGGGTGCGCAGCGCCGGGATCAAGGTGTGCTGCGGCGGGATTATCGGCATGGGCGAGAGCGCCGATGACCGGATTGGCCTTCTGACCGAGCTTGCGAGCCTTGATCCGCACCCGGAGAGTGTGCCGATCAATCATCTCGTGCAGGTATCCGGCACGCCGCTATCGGGGTCCGAGCCGCTCGATGGTCTCGACTTCGTGCGCGCCATCGCGACCGCCCGGATCATCATGCCGACATCGGTCGTGCGCCTGTCCGCGGGCCGCGAGGGCATGAGCAAGGAGCTGCAGGCTTTGTGCATTCTTGCAGGGGCAGGCTCGATCTTTGTCGGCGAGGAGCTGCTGACGACGCCCAACCCCTCCCTCAGCGCCGATGCGCGCCTGTTCGAGGAGATGGGGCTCGCCGCGCGCTAGCGCGTCTGCCCTGTCCCCAGCACCTGATACTTCCAGCTTGTCAGCTGGTCGGCGCCTACCGGTCCGCGCGCATGAATGCGGCCCGTAGCAATGCCGATCTCCGCGCCGAAGCCGAACTCTCCGCCATCGGAGAAACCGGTCGAGGCATTGTGCATGACGACGGCGGCATCAACTTCCTGCAGGAAGCGGCGGGCCGTTTCCGCATTGCGCGTAACGATGGCCTCGGTATGGCCTGAGCCATGACGCCCAATGTGGGCAAGCGCACCCTCGAGTCCGTCCACCACCGCGAGCGATACGATCGCGTCCAGATATTCCGTATCGAAATCATTTGCGGTGGCGGGCGTGATATCGGGCACGGCGCGGCGGGCGGTTTCATCGCCGCGAACCTCGCAGCCTGCGGCCTGCAAGTCCGCGATAATGGCTTTCAGCAGGGCTTCGCCTGCGCCCTTGTCCACCAGCACGCATTCAGCCGCGTTGCACACGCCGGTGCGGCGCATTTTCGAGTTCAGCACGATGGCGCGTGCCATCTCCGGATCGGCTTGCGCATCGACATAGACATGGCAGAGCCCGTCGAGATGGCCGAGCACTGGCACACGGGCCTCTTTCTGCACGCGCGCGACGAGATCCTTGCCGCCGCGTGGGACTACAAGGTCCAGCGCGCCGCCCATGCCTGCCAGCATGTCACCCACATAGGCGCGGGATGTATCGGGTGGCAGGGTGATGAGATCAGGCGATAGCCCTGCCGCTTGCAGCCCGCTTTTCAGGGCACGGACGACAGCCGACACCGAATGGGCTGCATCCGAACCGCCGCGCAGCACGACAGCGTTGCCGGAGCGAATGCACAAGGCAGCAGCGTCGGCGGCCACGTTCGGGCGGCTCTCGAAGATCACGCCGATCGCGCCGATAGGCACGCGCACCTGCGCGATTGTCAGCCCGTTGGGCCGTGTCCAGCGCGTGATCTCCCGGCCCAGCGGATCGGGGTGGCGCGCCACGGCGCGGATGCCGTCCACGATGCCTGCCAGACGCGCCTCCTCCAGAACGAGCCGGTCGACCAGTGCGCCTGACAGCCCTGCGGCTTTGGCCGCGTCCACATCCCGCGCGTTGGCCACCAGTACATCAGGGGCGGCAGCAGCAAGTGCGTCTGCCATGGCATGAAGCGCTGCGGTGCGGGCCTGCGCGCTTGCATTGCGTAAGCCCGCTTGAGCATCGCGCAAGGCGCGCCCGGCCCCGTCTGCCCAGTTTGGATCATGCTGCGCGTTGCGCGTCTGGCTCATGGTGTCACCTGTATTTCGAGGACCAGATCATCGGCATGCACGGCAGCAGAGCCGCGCTTGTAGCCAAGCGCAGACTCGATCTGATCCGATTTCAGCCCGCTTATCCTGCGCATTTCATCCGAGCTGTAGGCCGCAAGCCCCTTGGCCACCAGCGTGCCGGCTTCACTTGAGAGACAGACCGTCTCGCCGCGCCCGAAATCACCTTCGACACGCCTGATCCCGGCGGGCAGCAGGCTCTTGCCGGATTTGATGGCGATGAGCGCGCCGTCATCGAGGATCAGCGTGCCGCGCGGCGTGACGGCGCCTGCGATCCAGTTATTCCGGGCTGACTGGCGCGAGGTTTCCGGCGCGAAGACCGTGCACGGAGCACCCTTCAGCAGCCTGCGAAGCGGCATGTCGGTCCCACCTGCCGCAATCAGGGTTGGAATGCCCGCCCGGCCCGCAATACGCGCTGCTGCAAGCTTGGCGGCCATGCCGCCTGTTCCAGTGCCTGCAATGCCTGCTCCGCCGGCCAGCGCTTCAATTTCCGGCGTGATCGCAGCGATATGGGGAAGCAGGTTTGCCGCCGAATCCCGCGTCGGGTCGGCATCGTATAATCCGTCCACGTCAGAAAGCAGGATGAGCGCGTCGGCATCGACCATCTGCGCCACGCGTGCTGCCAGACGGTCATTATCGCCATAGCGCAATTCAACGGTGGCCACGGTGTCGTTCTCGTTGATCACCGGGGCTGCGCCCGCGCCGAGCAGGGCATCAAGGGTGGCGCGGGCATTCAGCCAGCGGCGCCGGTTCTCCATATCATCCCATGTCAGAAGTGCCTGAGCTGCGGGAATGCCGTGCGGCTCCAGCGCCCTGTTCCAGGCTTGCATGAGGGCTGTCTGTCCGGCTGCGGCGGCGGCCTGTTTCATGTCAAGCGACAGCTTGCCCCTGGGCAGTTTCAGGCGGCGGCGGCCAAGTGCGACAGCGCCTGAGGATACCAGCACGACCTGCTGGCCGGACTGGCGCATCGCGGCCAGATCTTCGGCTACCGCTTCAAAGCGGGCCAGCAGCGGTCCGCCATTATCGGGATCGATCAGCAGGGACGAGCCGATCTTGACCACGAGGCGCCGGGCAGACCCGATAATGTCGGCGGCCTCGCGGATCACGGGTGCGGCGTCCTTCTCATGAAGCAAAAACAGGAGCGGCACTCTATCGCAGGTGCAGCATGGCGCAAGCTAGGAGGCCGCGTTCTCCGCTTCGATCTCCTCGCGCAGGCTTTCCAGCTCCAGCCAGCGATCTTCCCTGGCCGCGCGGTCCTCGCTCAGCTTTTCGAGCGATGCGGTGAGGGCCGCAAACCGGTCCGGCTTCTGCGTAAAGAGGGCAGGGTCGGAGAGTTCCGCCTCGATGCGGCTGATCTCGGCGCTGATCCTGTCTATCTCTGCTGGCAAGGTCTCCAGCGCATGCTTGTCCTTGAAGGACATTTTGCGTCTCGAGACAGGCGCGGGCGAGGGCGGCGTACTTGCTTTGGGCTCGTTCTTGCGCGCCTTGTCCGATGCCTTTGCGCGCACGCCGCTTCCGCGCTGGGCCACCATGTCGGAATAGCCGCCCGCATAGGCCTGCCAGCGCCCTTCCCCTTCAAAGGCGATGGTGCGGGTTACGGTGCGGTCCAGAAAGTCGCGGTCATGGCTGACCAGAAGCACCGTGCCCGGATAATCCGCGATCAAGTCCTGCAACAGGTCCAGCGTTTCAAGATCGAGATCGTTGGTTGGCTCGTCCAGCACCATGGCATTGCCCGGCAGGGCCAGCGCCCGGGCCAGCATGACGCGCGCCCGCTCACCGCCAGACAGCACGTGCAGGGGCGTGCCTGCCTGTTCAGGCCGGAACAGGAAATCCTTCATCCAGGCTGCAACATGGCGTGTGCGGCCATTGACCTCGACATGATCGCCGCCACCGCCGGTCAGGGCCTCGGCAAGCGTCCAGTGCGGCTTCAGGGCTGCGCGCTTCTGGTCGAGCCAGGCCAGCTCCAGCCCCTCGCCGAGACGTACACTGCCGCTGTCGGGGATAAGCTTTCCCATCAGCATGTTCAGAAGTGTCGTCTTGCCCGCGCCATTGGGGCCTACGAGGCCGACGCGCTCGCCGCGCATGATGCGTACACTGAAATTATCGACGATTTTCGTATCGCCGTAGGATTTCGAGATGCCCTTGGCTTCGCAGACCAGCTTGCCGGACTTCTCGGCTTCGGAGGCTTCCAGCGTCGCTAGCCCTTGCGGGCCCTCATGACTGCGCAGGCGGGATTTCATGGCTTTCAGCTCGCCGACCCTGCGCATATTGCGCTTGCGCCGCGCGGTGACGCCATAGCGCATCCAGTCCTCTTCGCGGGCAATCTGGCGGGAGAGCTTGTGCTGTTCCATCTCCTCGGCGGCAAACACCTCGTCGCGCCAGTCCTCGAAGTGGGCAAAGCTCTTCTCCAGACGGCGCGAGATGCCCCGGTCCAGCCAGACGGTGGCGCGTGACAGGCGTTCGAGAAAGCGGCGATCGTGGCTGATCAGCACCATTGCGCCCTTGCGGCCCGCCAGCTCCTCTTCCAGCCATTCAATGGCGGGCAGATCGAGATGGTTTGTCGGCTCATCGAGAAAGAGAATGTCAGGGTCCGGAGCAAGCGTGCGGGCGAGCGCGGCGCGTCGCGCCTCACCGCCGGACAGGGTTGCCGGGTCTTCATC
>CAZCEG010000061.1:0-9929 GCA_964497275.1 uncultured Oceanicaulis sp. | reverse complement strand
GAGTGCGCGCGAGGCATACGATGCGGGCGCCGCCGTCATGCATGTGCATTTTCGCATGCAGGAAGAGGGGATGGGCGGGTTTCCAAGCTGGGATCCGGACCTCGCGCTGGAAATGTGCGAGGCGATCCGCGATGCCTGCCCCGGCGTGATCATCAACCAGACGACCGGCATTGTCGGTCCGGACGTGTCCGGGCCTGTGGCCTGCATCCGCAAGGTGAAACCGGAAATCGCAGCCTGCAATGCAGGCTCGCTGAACTATCTCAAACTCAAGAGCGACGGGTCGTGGGCCTGGCCGCCCATGATGTTCGATAATCCGGTGGAGAAGATCCAGACCATGATCGACGCCATGGCAGAGACCGGCGCGCACCCGGAGTTCGAGTGCTTTGATGTCGGCATTGTCCGCTCGGTCAACATGTATATCGAGAACGGGATGGCCCCGTCCGCCCACTATAATTTCGTGATGGGGGTAGCGTCAGGCATGCCGTGCGATGCGCGCCTTCTGGAGCTGCTGACCGAATACAAGCGGCCCGGCGATCCGTGGCAGACCACGCTGATCGGCCGCACGGAAATCTGGCCGGTGCACCAGCGCGCCGCCGAGCTGGGCGGCATGCTGCGCACCGGTCTGGAGGACACGTTCTACCTCCCGGACGGGGAACGCGCATCTGGCAATGGCGCTCTGATCGAAGCTCTGGTTCAATGTGCGAGAAATGCGGGCCGGGAGATTGCCTCTCCGTCAGAAGCCCGCGCGCTGATGAAGCTCGGGGAGACCACACATGCTAGCCGCCACAGCCACTGAACTGCCGCGACTGGCAGGAGGCAGACGTTTCCCCTCCACGCCAGCGCGCTTGCTGGATAATGGCGAGCGCACCCCCGACAGCGCGGCCTATGTCTTCCATGACGGATCGGGCTGGGTCACGCGGGGCTGGCGCGATTATGCCGATGAGGCCCGCCGGGCCGGACGCGCGCTTGTTGCGCTCGGCTTCCAGAAGGATCAGTCGGTCGCCATCCTTGGCTTCAACCGTCCCGAATGGACGATCCTGGCCCATGCCGCGATGATGGCAGGCGGGCGGCCTGCAGGCATTTACTGGACGAGCGCGCCGCCGGAAATCGCCTATATCCTCCAGCACTCTGAAAGCCCGGTCTATCTCGTTGAAGATGCCGAGCAGGCAAAGAAAGCGCTGGAGCTCAAGGCCGACTGCCCGAACCTTTCCCATATCGTCGTCATGCGCGGGGCGGAGGCCCCTGAGGGCACGATGAGCTGGGAGGCCTTCATGGCGCTCGGCATAGAGGATCATGAGGCCGAATTGCTGGCCCGCCTCGATGCGCTGGAAGAGCACGGCGTTGCGACCCTCATCTACACCTCGGGCACCACAGGCCCGCCCAAGGCAGTGATGCTCAGCCATGGCAATGTGGCGTGGAGCGCGTCAGCCCTGATCGAGATGTTTGGCCGTAAAGAAGGCGACCGTTCGCTCTCCTATCTGCCGATCGCCCATATCGCCGAGCAGCAGGCCTCCGTCCATAATCACGCCGCAGCCGGCGGCACGCTCTGGTTTGCGCGCTCGATGGAAACGCTGGCGGAGGACCTGAAAGCCTGCCGCCCGACCATCTTCTTCGGCGTGCCGCGCGTGTGGGAGAAGATGGCCGAGACCATTCAGAGCCGCCTTGCCGAAGCGACCGGCACCAGGGCGAAGCTTGCAGGCTGGGCGATGGAGACCGCACGCGCGGTCAATCTGGCCGCCATCGACAACAAACCCGTCTCGCCGCTCCTGAAAGCCCAGAAGGCCATTGCCGACCAGCTGGTCCTTTCCAAGGTCAAGGACGCGCTGGGGCTCGACAAATCGCGCATGCTGATCTCCGGCGCAGCGCCGATCTCGCCGGAAGTATTGCGCTTCTTTGCCGGACTCGATCTCGTCATCTATGAGGGCTATGGCCAGTCGGAAACCTCCGCCCCCTCCAGCTTCAACGGCCCCGGCGCGGCGCGCCTCGGCTCGGTTGGCAGGCTGGTGCCGGGCATGCAGGCGCGGGTCACCGAAGAGGGCGAGCTTCTGGTCAAGGGCCCGAACATCTTCAAGGGCTATATGAAGAATAACGACGCCACCGCCGACAGCTTCACCAGCGATGGCTGGATGCGCACTGGCGATGTCGTCAATATCGATGATGACGGCTTCATCTTCATCACTGGCCGCATCAAGGACATCATCATCACGGCGGGCGGCAAGAACATCACGCCGGCCAATCTCGAAACCGACCTGATGAACATCCCGCTGGTCGAGCACGCGGTCGTGGTCGGCGATGCCAAGCCCTATCTCGCCGCCCTTCTCACCTTGAGTGCCGACGGGCTTGCCGCCTTTGCCAAAAAGCATGGCCTTGAGGGTGATATCCGCAATCATCCAAAGGTGCTGGAGGCCATCCAGGCGGGCATTGATGATCTCAACACCCGCCATGCGCGCGTCGAGAACATCCGCAAGTTCGCGATCCTGCCCGCCGCCTTTACGGTGCCGGGCGGGGAGCTGACACCCACGATGAAGGTAAAGCGCAAGGTGGTGATTGAGCGCCACCGGGAGACGGTTGAAAGCCTCTATGCCAGGTAGCAGGCCCTTGCCGGAGAGGCTGGACACGCTGGTCATCGGGGCAGGCATGTCCGGCATCGCCATGGGCTATCATTTGAAGCAGCGCGGGCTGGATGACTTCATCATCGCCGAGAAATCAGGCGGATTTGGCGGGGTCTGGCGCGATAACCGCTATCCGGGTGCCGGATGCGATGTGCCGAGCCACCTCTACTCCTTCTCCTTTGCGCTCAATCCCTATTGGAGCCGCAAATACGCGCTAAGGGACGAGATACTCGACTACTTTGAGGCCTGCGCAGACCGCTTCGGGCTGGGGCCACACCTGCGCACCGGCCTCATTGTCCGCTCACTGACATTCGACGCGGATGAGGGCCGCTGGCAGGTACGCTTTGCCGATGGCAGCGAGACCAGCGCGCGCGTGGTGATCAGCGCCGTTGGCCAGCTTTCCGAACCCTTCACGCCCGATATTGCGGGCCTTTCCGATTTTGCCGGCCCCGTGATGCACACGGCGCGCTGGGACAGTTCGGTAAAGCTCGACGGGCAGCGCGTCGCGCTGATCGGCAATGCCGCAAGCGCCATCCAGCTTCTGCCTGAAGTGAGCGAGCGGGCCCGTGAGCTGACCATCTTCCAGCGCACGCCCAACTGGATCATTTCCAAGCCGGACCGGGCCTTTACCGCGTTCGAGAAATGGGCTTTTGCCCATATTCCCGGCTGGCAGCGGCTCTATCGGCTGGGGAGTTTCCTGATCCACGAGCTGCGCTATCCCGCCCTTATCAAGGGCTCGCTGGCGAGCCGCTTCACGCTGTGGACAGCAAGGCGCAAGATCCGCAAAGGCATCAGGGACGAGGCTCTGCGCGCGAAGCTGACGCCGGATTATTCGCCGGGCTGCAAGCGCATCCTTCTGTCCAATGACTATTTCGAGGTGATGCAGCGCGAGAATGTCCGCCTTGTGACGGACGGGATCAGGCGCGTCCTGCCCGACGGGATCGAGACGGCGAGCGGCGAGATCATCGCAGCCGATACGCTGATCCTCGCTACGGGCTTTGTGACCACCGAATTCCTGCCGACGCTGGAGGTAACCGGCGCCGAGGGCCATAACTTGCGCGATATATGGGGCGCCTCCCCCCATGCCTATAAGGGCGTGGCGGTAGCGCGTTTCCCGAACATCTTCATGCTCTACGGGCCGAACACGAATCTCGGCCATAACTCCATCATCTTCATGGTGGAGCGGCAGGCCGAATATATCGCCGAGCGGGCGGGCCTTATCCTTGATGGCGGGCTGAAAACCCTCAGCGTCCGGGGGGAGGCTGAGGCGCGCTATAACGCCGCCCTGCAAAAGCGCCTCGCCAGAACCGTATGGGCGGGTGACTGCCCGTCTTGGTACAAGACCGCAGACGGGATCATCACCCAGAACTGGGAAGGCCTCGCCACCGGTTTTGCCCGCACGCTCCGGCGCAATGATGATGCGGACTGGGACGCGGTTTAGGGTAGCTCAGGCCAGATGCAGCTCCACCCAGACGCGGGCGCGGTCAATCGCCCAGTCGGCTTCGGGGATAAGGGGCGAGAAAATCTGGAAATCGTGCCACATCCCGTCCCATATCTCGCAATCGACCGGCACGCCTTCCGCCTCCAGCTTTTCTGCCAGACGCGTGGAATCGCTAAGGAGGATTTCGTCGGACCCCACCTGTATGAGCGTCGGCGGCAGGCCCTTGAGGTCCGCAAAAAGCGGTGACACTTCCGGGTCATTGCCCGGCCGTCCACCGAGATAGAGCTGGCCGCCCGCGCCCAGATAATCCGGGTTCAGCATCGGATCGCGATCTGCTTTTGAACGCACACTCTCCCCGCTCATCGACAAGTCCGTCCACGGAGACAAGAGATAGAGCGCGTCCGGCATACGCTCGCCCGCATCACGCAGGCGCAGCGTCACGGCAAGGGCAAGCCCCCCGCCAGCGGAGTCACCAGACAGGATCACCGGCCCCTTTTCATCCGCCATGACCGCGCGTATCGCCGCCACCGCATCTTCAATCGCGGCAGGACAGGGATGTTCCGGCGCCATGCGGTAATTGATGGAGACGGCCCTGAGGCCGAAGGCCTTGCTCATCCGCGCGACGAGTGCGCGATGGCTGAGCGCGGAGCCGCGCGAATATCCCCCGCCATGCAGATAGACCAGCGTGCCGCGGCGCGCCTCATCTGGCGCAAAGCCGAGCCCGCTAATGCCGCCTTTGGTGATGGTCGTCACGGCGACGCCCTTGGGCATGGGCAATTGCCGGCCGGCCTTGTCCATACGCGCGCGGGCGTGAGCCGCATCAATGCCCGGCGACAGGCTGGAGCGGCCCGCCTTGCGCGCCATGCGGCGGCCCAGCAGCGAACGCAGGCCAATACCCTTGCGGGAAGGGATGTGTTCAATGGTCATGCAGGTTCGCGCCCTTCTGCGATTATGCGCTCCGCCCAGTCGGCAAAGTCGCTCATGGCCTGCTCATAGCCGGTGTCATGCAATGTCTCGTGCCGGCCCTTGGGGTCAATGCGCACGGTCACGCGGGTAAAGCGGGTATTGTAGAGCCGCCCGCCGAGCGTCTTGATCGCCTTGCCATTATTCGTGGCCGGATCATGCCCGCCACCGGCCAGATGGAAGGGCAGATCGCGTGCGGTGTTTTCCAGCCGCGCCCCGTCCTCGCCCCGCTCAAACCCGGTGATGAAATCGCTCCACAGCGCGCGCGAGGCAGGCCAGCCGCACTGCGGATCATTGATATAGGCATCGACCTCTTCAGGGATGCGCGAGAGCCAGTCGAACGTGGTGCGCGCGCGCTTCATCCGCTTGCCCCACGCCTCGAAGGTCAGCGCATTGATCCAGAGGCTGGGTTCTGTGCGTTTACGGACAAAGCCCTCAATCCACAAAACGGCGCGCATCACGCCGGTCAGGCTGCCAAGCGTCAGATTGGAATTCCAGACCGCCACGCCAGCAAGATGGCCGTGCTCGTCCATCGCCTGGTTCATCGCGATCACCCCGCCCATGGAGTGACCGAACACGATCACCGGCAGACCGGGAAAGCGCGCCTGCATATGCTCGCGCACGAAGCGGGCATCGCCCATCACCTTGTTCCAGCCGTCTTTCAGCGCATAGACGGTTGGCGGCGCATCGGGCGCGGTGGTGAGCGCATGGCCGCGATGATCATGCGCGCAGACATGAAAGCCGCGCGCGCTCAGATAATCGGCAAAGCGCTGATAGCGGCCGGAATGCTCGGCAAGGCCATGATGGATCATCACGATCCCCTTGGCCGGGCCTTGTGCTTCCATGACGCGCAGCGCAAGGCGCGCGCCGGTGGTGCTGTCTACAAATTCCGGTTCGAACGGGCGCATCTTCCCCCCTTATCTTCCAGCTGAACCGAGTTTAGCCTCTATTCCCGTTGGCGTGCCATCGTCTTGGCATCGGGGGAGAATTTCATGCTCAGCCGCTCACGCAAAGCACCGGCCATCCTTGCCCTTGATCAGGGCACGACCTCCAGCCGGGCTATCGTGTTCGATACCACAGGCGGCGTGATTGCCGTGGCGCAGGAAGAGTTCAGCCAGATCTACCCCAGACCCGGCTGGGTGGAGCATGATCCGGAAGTGATCTGGGCCACCGTGCTGACGACCGCCCGCAAGGCCATCCGCGCGGGCGAGGCCAAGGGCTATGAGATCGCCTGCATCGGCGTCACCAATCAGCGCGAGACAACGCTCGTCTGGGATCGCCAGAGCGGCGAGCCCATCCACAACGCCATTGTCTGGCAGGACCGGCGCACAGGGGAAGCATGCGCGAAGCTGGAAAGCGATGGCGCAGGCCCTGAGGTCGCCAAACGCGCAGGGCTGGTGCTGGACCCGTATTTCTCCGCCACCAAGATCGGCTGGATACTCGATAACGTCCCGGGTGCACGAAAGAAGGCAGAGAGCGGAAAGCTCGCCTTCGGCACGGTGGAAAGCTTCCTCATCTGGCGGCTGACCAGGGGCAAGCGCCACGTCACCGACGCGACGAATGCCAGCCGGACGAGCCTTTATAATCTTGGCCTGCAGAAGTGGGACGAGACGCTTCTGAAGCTCTTCAACATCCCGCGTGCCCTTTTGCCTGAGGTGGTCGATTGCGCAGGCGAGCTTGGCATGGCCGACAAGGCGGTGCTCGGCCGCGCTTTGCCCATCACAGGGTCCGCCGGCGACCAGCAGGCAGCAGGCATAGGACAGGCCTGCATTACCCCCGGAGAGATGAAATCCACCTATGGAACTGGCGCGTTCATGCTACTGAACACCGGTGACAAGCCTGTCCTGTCGCAGAACCGGCTGCTCGCCACCACTGCCTGGCGGCTTGACGGTAAATCGAGCTTCGCGCTGGAGGGCTCGGTCCTCTCTGCGGGCGCAACGATCCAGTGGCTGCGCGACGGGCTCGGCATCATCGCGCGCGCGGCCGAGGTGGAGGCGCTCGCCGAAAGCGCAGACCCGGACGCGCCTGTCTATCTGGTGCCGGCCTTTACCGGCCTTGGCGCGCCGCACTGGAACCCGGAGGCCCGCGCCACCATCACCGGCATCACGCGCGGCACGGGGCGCGCCGAGATTGCCCGCGCTGCACTGGACTCCACCGCCCTGCAGACCCATGACCTTCTGACCGCCATGCGCGCGGACGGCGCAGCAGCAACGCGGCTGAAGGTCGATGGCGGCATGGTAGCCAATAACGCCTTCCTGCAGCGCCTCTCCGACATCTGTGCGCTGGAGGTGGTGCGCCCTGTCAATGCGGAGACCACCGCATGGGGCGCAGGCTTCCTGGCGGGGCTTGGCGCCGGGATTTACAGCGATCTGTCAGAGGTTTCGCAGCTCTGGGCCGCAGACCGCAGCTTCACGCCCGCCGCCGACCCGCAAGCGCGCCAGCGCCTGATCGCAGGCTGGCAGCAGGCCGTGAAGCGCACCACAATGTAATAATATTACATCGACGCAGAAACCGGCATGGACTTGTGCGGCGCACGCGCGTAAATCCGGTTCCCTGTCTCACACTTTGCCGTCAAGAAGCTCATGTCCCAGCAAGATTTCCCCGTTGATACCAAGCGCCACACGGCGGCCCATCTCATGGCCGCTGCCGTGAAGGAAATTTGGCCCGAAGCCCGCTTTGGCGTAGGCCCTGCGACCGCGACCGGCTTCTATTACGATATCAACCTGCCCCATACGCTGACCCCGGAAGACCTCACCGAGATCGAGAAGCGGATGAAGGAGATGCGTAAAGAACGCATCGCCATGGTGCGCGAGGAGCTGCCGATCGACAGCGCCATCGAGTACATGCGCCGCGAGGGGCAGGACTTCAAAGTGGAGCTTCTGGAACTCCTGCGCGACAAGGGCTCGACGGCCATCGCCAAGGAAACCGGTGATGACAGCGTGGCCGGTGACGGCCTTGATTCCGTCAGCTTCTACAAGCTCGGCAATTTCGTTGATCTGTGCCGTGGTCCGCACGTGGATCATTCAGGCCAGGTCGGCCATTTCAAATTGCGCTCCATCGCCGGGGCCTATTGGCGCGGGGATGCGAAAAATCCGCAGCTGCAGCGCATCCACGCCTTGTGCTTTGACACCAAGGAAGAGCTGGACGCGGAAGTCCTGCGCCTTGAGGAGCAGGCCAAGCGCGACCACCGCAAGATCGGCAAGGAGCTCGGCCTCTTCACCATCGTGGAAGAGGTGGGCGCAGGCCTGCCGCTCTGGCTGCCAGCAGGCAATGTGATCCGCGACGAGCTGGAGCATCTGGCCCGTCAGGAAGAGCGCGCCGCAGGCTACCAGCGCGTCTCCACGCCGCACATCACCAAGGGCGAGCTCTATCACAAGTCCGGCCACCTACCCTATTACGCGGACGACATGTACGCGCCGATCATGATCGACGAGCAGGAATACTATCTGCGGCCGATGAACTGCCCGCACCACCACATGATCTATGCCCACGACCAGTGGAGCTATCGCGATCTGCCGGTGCGTCTGTCCGAATACGGACAGGTCTATCGCTACGAGGCCTCGGGCGGGCTGTCCGGCCTGATGCGCGTCCGCGGCTTCTGCCAGAACGATGCGCATATCTATTGCCGCGAGGATCAGGCCAAGGACGAGTTCCTGGCCGTGATGCACATGCACGCGAAATATTATCGCATGTTCGGCATCGAGGATTTCTGGATGCGGCTCTCCCTGCCGGACTTCGACAATCTCGACAAATATGTCGATGATACCGAAGGCTGGATGAAGGCGCTGCGCATCCTCAAAGAAGCGATGGACGAGTCCGGCTATCCGTACAAGGAAGTCGATGGCGAAGCCGCCTTCTACGGCCCGAAAGTGGACTTCATGGCCAAATCCGTGGTGGGCACCGAGTATGCCATTTCCACAAACCAGCTCGACTTCATGGCCACCAAGCGCTTCGATCTGCAGTACACGTCAGAAGATGGCTCGAAAAAGCCTGTCTACGTAATCCATCGCGCGCCGCTGGGTTCACATGAGCGCTTCGTCGCCTTCCTGATCGAGCATTATGCCGGCAAGTTCCCGGTATGGCTGGCGCCCGTACAGGCCGTCGTGATCCCGATTGCCGACCGGCATGAGGACTACGCCAAACAGGTGCAGCAACGCCTGTTCAACGCGGAAACGAAATCGGTCCATTCCGGTATCCGCGCCGAGGCGGATCTGGCTGGCGAGCGCATGCAGAAGAAAATCCGCAACGCGCAGAACCGCAAAATCCCCTACATGCTGGTAGTGGGTGATGCCGAAGCCGAGGCCGGGACGGTGGCTCTGCGCCACCGCGATCATGGCGATCTGGGAACGGTCAGCGTCGAGGACGTGATTGCCCGCATCACCAGAGAGATCAATGAGCGCGAAGACGTGAAGGAGTAATCCTTCCCTCGTCCTTCGAGACGCTTCGCTTCGCTCGCCCTCAGGATGAGGGGAAGATACCCGCGCCCTCATCCTGAGGAGGCCTGAAGGGCCGTCTCGAAGGACGAGGGCGCAGTCTACCCCAACAATGTCGCAGGCGCGGGGTCGCAATAGCTTTTGACATCAAAGATGCGCTGGTCGGTGATGATGTCGGACGGGCGCAAGGGGCGGGAGAGCTCGAGCCCCTCCAGCGTACGCGCCCGTGACAGCGCCACATAGGCCTGCCCGTGCGCGAAGAGGCGGCCGGGCAAGTCGAGATAGACCCTGTCCAGCGTCAGGCCCTGCGCCTTGTGGATGGTCATCGCCCAGGCGAGCCGTAGCGGTATCTGGGTGAAGCTGCCGACCGTTTCCTTTTTCAGCGTCCTGGCTGACGCATCGAAATTATAGGCGTGGCGGTCCCACTGCACCGGCTCGATGCGGTGCACGTCATCGCCGATGCGCACCATCACGCTGCCA
>CAZCEG010000060.1:3492-10010 GCA_964497275.1 uncultured Oceanicaulis sp. | reverse complement strand
CCTTCATGGTGTTCATGCCGGTCGAGGGCTGGCGCAATAGCGCGCTTCTGCTGCCGCTGGCGGGCATTGCGGGCGGTCTTCTGGCGCTGACTTTCCTGTTCTGGCCGGTCCGCGCCCTCGTGCGCTGGCGTCATGGCAAGCGCTTTGCGCTGACCGGGCGCGAGGCGATGGCGCACAGGCTGGTGCCGCTCGCGGCGCTGGCTGTCCTGATCCATGTTGGCGGCTGGCTGTGGCTTGTCACCTACATGATGTCAGACCTGTTCCGGCTCGATGGCCGCATGGACGCCATGGTGATCCTGCTGCAGGTGCTGACCGTGCTGCCGGTGATCGCTGCGCTGATCGCGCTGTGGAACGCCTTTGTCGTCTGGACGGGGCGCACCAGCTGGTTTGCCAAGCTCTGGAGCTTTGTCGTCATCGCCAGCGTGGCGGTGATGATCTGGTTCCTCGCGGCGGCGAGCTTCTTCCAGTTCGGCCTGACCTACTAGACGGGGAGGAGAGTATGTCTGCTGCTTCCCCGCTGTCCCTGACGGTGCGTATCGAACCGGCGAGGCTGAAAACGCCCTTCCGCATCACAGGCCATGTGATGGAGACGGTCAGCCTTGTGGTGTGCACGCTGCGCCGTGGCGGGCACACAGGGCGCGGGGAGGCGACAGGCGTCTACTACCATGCCGAGACCGGCGAGAGCATGGCAGGCCAGATCGAGGCTGTGCGCGCGCGTATCGAAGCGGGCATCACCCGGGATGCCTTGCAGGACCTTCTGCCGCCGGGCGGGGCCCGCAACGCCGTCGACTGTGCGATGTGGGACCTTGAGGCCCGAGAGGCGGGCCGCCCCGCGTGGAAGCTGGCAGGGCTTGGTGAGCCGTCGAACCTTCTGACCACCTTCACGCTCGGCGCGGATACGCCCGGCGTGATGGGGGCGAAGGCTGGCAAGCTTCACGATGCCCGCGCGCTGAAGCTCAAACTCATCGGGGACGGGCTGGATGCGGAGCGCGTGCGGGCGGTGAGGGCGGCATCGCCGGATGTCTGGATCGGTGTTGATGCAAACCAGGCGTTTGACCGGGCGGGCGTGGATGCGCTTCTGCCCTGCCTGATCGAAGCGAAGGTATCGCTTCTGGAACAGCCCTGCCGGATCGGAGCCGATGACAGCCTGATCGGGCTGAACTCGCCCATACCGCTGGCCGCCGACGAAAGTGCGCAGACAAGCGCCGACATTGCCCGTCTCGCGCAGATATACGATGTCATCAATATCAAGCTGGACAAGTCGGGCGGCCTCACAGAAGGCCTGAAAATGGCGCGTCTGGCGCGCGAGCACGGGCTTGGCGTGATGGTCGGCAATATGGTCGGCACGTCGCTCTCATGCGGTCCTGCGGCCCTTGTCGGCCAGCTCTGCGATGTGGTCGATCTTGATGGCCCCTGGCATTTGTCAGCCGATCGCGACCCGCCTGCGCGCTATGAAGACGGCTATCTGATCTGCCCGCCAGAGGGCTGGGGCCTGCCGGAAAGGAAAGCAGCCTGATGAGTGTTCTGACCCTGCCCCGGCCATATCTGCTCTTTCTGGGCGATGTGACGGATCTCTCCTACGCCAAGACGGCGGCGGGCCTGCGCGACTGGGTGCCAGACCAGTGCGTGGCCGAATGGGCGCTGCCGGGTAATCCGCTGCGCCTTGGCCTGCCGGTCATGGTACCTGCGGAGGCGGCAAGAGCCGGTGCGCGCGCGATGGTGATCGGCGCGGCGACCATGGGCGGGGCGATCCGCCCTGCATGGGTGCCGTCCCTTATCGAGGCCCTGGAGGCGGGGCTGGACCTCATCTCCGGCATGCATGTGCCGATGGCCAGCGTTCCGGAGATCAAAGCCGCTGCCGAGCGCCTTGGCCGCCAGCTGATCGAGGTCAGAAAGCCGCCTGCGGGCATACCTGTCGGCACGGGGCGCAAGCGCACCGGCAAGCGTCTGCTGACCGTCGGAACCGACTGCGCCCTTGGCAAGAAATACACCGCCCTTGCCCTGACCCGCGCCTTCCAGCGCGCAGGCGTGAAGGCCAGTTTCCGCGCGACCGGCCAGACCGGCATCCTGATTGCTGGCGGCGGTATTCCGATGGACGCGGTGGTCAGCGATTTCGTGGCCGGGGCCGCTGAAATCCTGTCGCCCGATGCGCCCGCCGATCACTGGGACATCATCGAGGGGCAGGGCTCGCTGGTGCATCCCTCCTATGCGGGTGTCTCGCTCGGCCTCCTTCACGGCAGCCAGCCGGACGTGCTGGTGGTCTGCCATGAGTTTGGCCGCAAGCGCGTGATTGGGCTCGATACCCATTATCCTCTGCCCTCAATCGAGGAAGTGATCGAGCTGAACCTCATCCACGCGCGCCGCGTGAACCCGGATGTGCGCGTTGGCGGGATCAGCCTGAACACCTCGAAGCTGTCTGAAGAGGAAGCACGCCGCGTCATCGAGATCGAGAGCCGCCGCACGGGCCTGCCTTGCGCTGACCCGATCCGGGGCGGGGCGGCGTTTGATGCTCTGGTGGAGGCCTGCCTCCAGCCTGAAGCAGCCCTCGCCCAATGAGTGAGGCGCCCAGCCTGTTTCGCCGCCTGATCCTGCCGGGCCTTGCCTTCAAGGCGGTCGTGATTGGCGGCGGCTATGCCACGGGGCGCGAGCTGGTTGAATATTTCATGCCGTCCGGCCCTGTGGGCGGGCTCCTCGGTCTCCTCCTCGTCACGGCGATCTGGAGCGGTATCTGCGCGCTTACCTTCGTTTTTGCGCACACGACGCGCAGCGGCAATTATCTGACCTTCTTCAAGGCGCTGCTCGGGCCGTTCTGGCCGCTTTTCGAGATCGCCTACCTGCTTTTCCTGTTCCTGATCCTCGCCGTGTTCGGCGCGGCAGCAGGCGAGATCGGCGCGGCGCTGTTCGGCCTGCCGAACCTTGCGGGATCAGCCGCGCTCGCCCTCTCCATCCTTGTCTTTACCGCTTTGGGGCAGGAGAGCGTGGAGGGGCTATTCAAATACGCCTCGCTCTTCCTTTACCTCGTCTATCTCGTCTTCGTGGTGATGTGCTTTACGCAATTCGGGGGAGACATCCTTGCCGGCCTTGATGCCGGTATTCCGGCAACCGGGTGGGTGGCAGGCGGCATCACCTATGCGGGCTATAACGTGGTCGGGGCGGTGGTGATCCTGCCCGTGCTGCGCCATCTGACGAGCCGCAAGGACGCGGTGATTGCAGGTGCGCTGGCCGGGCCGCTGGCTGCGCTTCCGGCCCTTCTCTTCTTTGCCTGCATGATCGCCTTCTATCCGGAGATTTCCGGCGCGGCCCTGCCGTCCAACTACATCCTCGAACGCCTCGGCTCGCCTGTCTTCCAGATGGCCTTCCAGTTCATGGTGTTCGTGGCGCTGGTGGAAACGAGCGTCAGCGCGGTTCATGCCGTCAATGAACGCATCGCGGCTGTCCGGCCTCGCCCCATTGGCGTGCGCACCCGGCTGGCCATCACGGCAGCCCTGCTGCTCGCCGCCATGGTGATCGCGGACCGCTTCGGTCTCATCGCCCTGATCGCCAATGGCTATCGCATGCTGGCCTTCGCGATCATCGCCGTCTTCGTCCTGCCGCTCCTGACGCTCGGCATCTGGAAGCTGATGCGGATGGCGCGGGAGGCGGAGTAACCCCTACTCCGCGCCGCTCGCCACTGTCCCCCGGACCGGGCGGCCCGGCAGGACGGAGGTGTCCAGCTCGCCGCCATCAACCAGCACCGTGCCATTCACGATCACATACTCAAAGCCGACGGACGCCTGAGCGGGTCTCTCGAACGTGGCCCGGTCAGCCACCGTTTCGGGGTCGAACACCACGATATCGGCGTCCATGCCCGGCTGCAGGCGGCCCTTGCGGCGCATTTGCGGCACGGCGTCAGAGAGGATGCGGGCAGGATAGAAGCTCGCCTTGGCGACGGCTTCCGGCCAGTCGATCACACCGCGCTCACGCGCATAGATGCGCAGGAAGCGGCCATAGGTGCCGGCGCTGCGCGGGTGGGAGTGGGCATCCTCCGGGATCGGCCAGATATCGCCCGTCAGGCGCTCACTGCCGACAGCCCACGGCCCGCCATCAGAGGCAATCGCGCCGCCCGGAAAGAGGATGGAGCGATCCAGATAAGCCTGATGCTCCGGGCGCTCATCGGGGTTCAGGAAGTGGACGACAATGCCTGTGCCCGGCGCGTTTTCCTGCAGATCGTTAAAGCGCTCCTCGTCCAGCGGCACGCCCTGAACGGTGAAGTCGGAATATTCGATGCCGCCCATGCGCTCGCGCCAGTTCTCGCCCCGGAACATGGCTGCGCCAATGCCCGTTGCGCCTGCGCCGTAAGGGTAGGCTTCCACAGTGATGTTCACACCATTGGCCTGCGCACCCTCGATCATCTCCGCGATGCGGTCAATGTCGGAAAGGCTGATCGAGTTGAGATGGCTGATATGCATGTGCGCGCCGGTGCTGGCAGCGACGGCCACCATTTCCTGAAAGCCCTCATAGGAGCTTTGCGGCTCGATGGCGCTCAAAAAGCGGGCATGGGTGAAGGTCGGCACATCGCGCGCTGCGGCGAGCGCGTTCACGGCGTGATACTCGGACCGGCTGATCCCCGGCGCATAGCCCAGGAGGATGCCGACGCCCAGCCCGCCTTCCTCCAGCCCGGTATTGATGTGGCGCAATATCGCCGACAGGCGCTGATCGTCGGCCAGCTCTGTCTGCCAGCGCGGATCGCCGATATAGCGGAAGAACCAGTAGGTGTCGGCATCCGGCTCGACATCCATGATCGCGGCGATGCGCGCATGGGCCCAGCTTGCTGCCGCGCCGTAATTGATCGGTCGGCCTTCTTCGGCGGCGCGGGCGTAGAAATCGGCCACCGGCAGCACGCCGGATTCCAGTTCCAGCGTGGTCGTCACCCCGTCCAGCGCCTGCATGCGCCCGGCTGGGGTATCCTGTCCGTGTCCGTGCAGATCGATGAAGCCTGGCGCCACGATGCGGCCGGTCGCATCAATCGTGCGCGTGCCCTCAAGCGGAGTCTCGGAGATGATGACGATCACATCGCCGCGAATGCCGACATGGCGGACAGCATCCAGCCCGGTTTCCGGATCAATGACGCGGCCATTATTGATCGCGATATCATAGTCCTGCGCACACGCGGCGGTCGAAAGCGTCAGCGCGCCGATCAGCGCAGCGAGCCGTGCGGTCATGCCTGTCATGGCCTGTCTCCCCGGATTTTCCGTTTCTGGTGCAATTCTCCTATCAGAGAAAAGCAGCCCTGTCAGGTTAAACCTCGGTGAGATCAGGCCAATCGCTGCAATGCGTGGAGGCGTATGGATAGCCCCGGTTCAGGCAGGCGGCAGCAAGGTCATGCCGGTTTCATTGGCGACCCGCATGACCAGCTCAAAGTCCGGCGGACCCACGGGGCGATCAGGCAGGCGCGTATCGTCTTCCATTGGGCGGCCAATCCCGCGGAAGAAGTTGACGTGCATGTGCCCGGGCGCATTCACGATGGCGAGGCGGCCGGGCCTGTCGCCGGAGCACGTAAAGGCGTGCGGCGCCCCGTCCGGCACGACCAGCGTGTCACCGGCTTTGGCCGCGACCTTCCGGTCGCCGATCAGGAACTCGAACTCGCCATCCAGCACGTGGAAGGCTTCGGTTTCGCCTGCATGGGCGTTCGGGGGCGCGCCAAGCCCCGGCGGGACCAGCGCCTCCATCAGGGTGAACTTGTCCTGGACCTCCTCAGGCAGGACCCGGAAGCTCACCAGAAGACCGAAAACATCATAGTGGCGGTGCTCAGACATGATTTTCTCCTTGACGGGACGACCTCCCGTTATGAGACTCGCATATCATCATGAGACAGCAGTCTCAATATATTTTTTCACGCGACGGAGAAGGCACCATGCCAGCGACCAATGGCAGACGGTATCAGAAGCAGCGCACGCGCGAGGCAATACTCGATGGCGCGCGGGTGCTCATGGCCAGAGGCGAGCCGGTAAGTGTAGCGGCCGCCGCTGCGGTGCACGGCGTATCGCGCGCGACAGCTTACCGCTATTTCCCTGACATACGCACATTGACGGTGGAGGCGGGGCTCGCCGCCTTTGTGCCGGCCTATGAGGACGTGGTGGCAGGCGCGGCAACGACGCGCGAGCGCCTGATGGCGATTCACCGCGCCATGATCGCTCTGGCGCTGGAGCATGAACCGGCTTTTCGGCAGTTTCTGGCGCACACCGTGGAAGCGCCCGAAGACCGGCGCAGCCGCGGTGCACGGCGCATCAATTACTTTGAACAGGCGCTCAAACAGGGCGATGCCCCTCTTGCCGAGCGCGACCGCAAACGGTTGGTGGCAAGCCTCGGTGCGGTCTCAGGGATAGAGACAGTGATTGCGCTGGCCGATGTTGCCGGTCTTGCGCGGGTCAGAATTGGCGAGATTGCAGCCGGCATGGCGGCGGCCATACTCGACAGCTTTCCAGGCCTTGATGGCCCGGATCTGCGCCAGCAAGCGTGATGAGACGCTGGCGGTGAGG
>CAZCEG010000060.1:2684-3482 GCA_964497275.1 uncultured Oceanicaulis sp. | reverse complement strand
TTCGACCACTCGGCCACCTCACCGCAAGGCGGCGCAAACTATCTGAGAACGCCTGCCAGTCAAGCGCGCTCGCAAGCGGGCACTGCCGATGACGGACACGCCCCCTTGAGGCCGCCAGCAAGGCTCCCTATCTCGCTCACCAACCGTGCTATGCACAGCTGGGGTCAGCTCAGGCTGGTGCGGGCGTCTGATCCCTTGTCTGGAGCCCCCTGATGATCGATGTGAACCGCATTCTCGATGCCCTTCAGAATGATCCCAATGCGCGGCGAACCGCGATGATTGGCGGGGGAGGGGTCGCCGCTGGCCTCGCCGCCTCCATGCTGATGGGCGGATCGGGGCGCAAGATGCTGGGCAAGGCTGCCAAGTATGGCGCGGTCGCTGCCATTGGCGGGCTTGCCTATCATGCCTGGCAGAAAAGCCGCCAGAATGCGGGCGGCACGGCACCTGCGGGGCAGGCTGCGCCGGTGCAGACGCAAGGCGCCGTTCCTGTGATCGATGCCGACTACGAGGCCGCTCCGGCCAATAGCGCGTTTCTGCCAGCCCCTGCCGACGAGGCGGCGCACGACGCGCTGGCGCGCGCGCTGCTGCGGGCGATGATCGCTGCGGCAAAGGCCGACGGGAAGATTGATGCCAGCGAGAAAGAGCGCATTTTTGCCCGCCTGAACACGCTGGAGCTTTCCGCGCAGGACAAGGCCTTCGTGTTTGACGAGCTCTCCGCGCCGCTCGACATCAATGCCGTGATCGCTCCTGCCACCACGCCGGAGATTGCCGCTGAAATCTATGCCGCCTCGCTGGTCG
>CAZCEG010000060.1:746-2674 GCA_964497275.1 uncultured Oceanicaulis sp. | reverse complement strand
CGCCATTGAAAGCGAGACGCCAGCGGAGAAAGCGTATCTCAACATGCTGGCGGTGCGGCTGGGCCTTGATCAGGCCTATGTGGCCGAGATCCACGCTCTGGCAGGTGCAGCTTCCCCGGTGTGAGGCCGGGCGAGGCTATCCCGTCCACCCTTGCGACAGGGCGCCGATATAGGCGGCGTAGAGGACAAGGAAGATCGCGCCGTGAAGCCGCGACAGGCGCTGCTTCCAGATGGCGAGCACCAGCAATAGCGCGCTGGCGGCGAGCATGACCCCAAGGTCGCTTCCCGCCAGCCCGCCTGTCACCTGCAAGGGCGAGACAAGGGCGGTGATGCCCAAAATCCCCAGAATATTGAAGATGTTGGAGCCCACGATATTGCCAAAGGCGATATCACCCTCTCCGCGCCGGGCAGCGCTCAAGGAGGCGGCCAGCTCTGGCAGGGACGTGCCGACCGCCACGATGGTAAGCCCGATCACGGCCTGCGATACGCCAAGCGCCGTGGCGGCAGAGACAGCCCCGTCAACGAGCAGCCCCGCGCCGGCGATCACGCCCACAAAGCCGGCGGCAAGGAAAGCGAGCTCGACCCAGAGCCGCCCGCCAGGTCTTGTCGCGGGCGCGGCCGCGCCCTGCGCGGCGGAGCGGTCCTTGTCGGTAAACCATGACACCAGAAGATAGACGGCGAGCCCTGCCAGCAGCGCCGCGCCGACCCAGCGCTCCAGCCCGATAAACGCGAGCGCCCCGGCACCGGCGAGCGCAGAGATGGCAAGCGCGCTGCCGTCGCGGCGGAAGGGGCGTGGATCGATCCGGATCGGGCGGAGCAGGGCGGCAAGGCCGAGAATGAGCAGGATATTGGCAATGTTCGAGCCGATGACATTGCCGACAGCAATCTCCGGCGCATCGCGCACGGCCGCTGCGATGGAGGTCGTCAGCTCCGGTGTCGAGGTGCCAAACCCGACCACCACAAGCCCGATCAGGAGGGGCGAGATACCGAGCCGTCTTGCGAGGCCAGACGCCCCGTGCACGAGGCTTTCGCCCCCCGCCACCAGCAGCGCCAGTCCTGCGCCGATGAACAGGACGGTCATGGTGATGGTCATGTCAAAGCCCCTTGCTCCGGTCACAAGTGAACGGAGACCGCATGCATCATCATGATGCAATTCGGGCAGCTTGATGGCCAGTGCTCACAGGAGCTCTGTCACGGGGCGATGGCGTTTTGTGCTGCGCTGCCTATATGCTCTTTGATGATGTTAAGGAGACTGATTGCCATGGCGCTCAATGCCCATCCGCGCTGGAAAACGGAACTCGTTCCGGCAGGCCAGGCCCTGCCCGGCCGCATCCAGGCGCTGCCGACAGCGGCGACCCATTATGTGAAGGGCGGCACGCTCAAAGCCCCGGTGCCGGAAGGCCATGAGGAGGCGATCCTCGCCATGGGCTGTTTCTGGGGTGTGGAGCGCGTGTTCTGGCAATTGCCGGGTGTGGTCAACACGGCGGCGGGCTATGCCGGCGGGATCACACCGAACCCGACCTATGAAGAGGTGTGTTCGGGGCTGACAGGTCATACCGAAGTAGTGCGCATCGTCTTCGATCCGAAAAAGATAGCCTTTGAAACCTTGCTCAAGGTGTTCTGGGAGAACCACGATCCCACGCAAGGCATGCGTCAGGGCAATGATGTCGGCACGCAGTACCGCTCGGCCATCTACTGGACCAGCAAGGACCAGAAGAAGATCGCTGAAGACTCAGCCAAAGCCTATGAGGCGGCGCTGAAAGAGGCAGGGCGCGGCGCGGTGACGACTGAGATCCGCGAGGCAGGGCCGTTCTACTATGCCGAGGATTATCACCAGCAATATCTCGCCAAGAATCCGCAAGGCTATTGCGGGATTGGCGGGACGGGCGTGACCTGCCCCATCGGTATCGGCATCAGCGCGCCGGGCT
>CAZCEG010000060.1:0-736 GCA_964497275.1 uncultured Oceanicaulis sp. | reverse complement strand
GGCGCGCGGGGGCAAGGGAGATGACACGCATCATCGTTTTTGACGTCGATTCCACCCTGCTGGCCGTGGAAAGCCTCGATTTTGCGGTCGAGCAATCCCTGAGCCGCAAGCCGGGCGGCAAGGCGCAAGCGGCGGAGCTCGCCGAGATCACCAGCCGGGGGATGGCCGGCGCGCTTGATTTCCGGCAATCGCTGGAACAGCGCGTGGCGATGGCGCCGCTCAGCCAGAGGGAGATCATGATGATCTCCGTCCATCTGGCTGAGATGCTCACCCCCGGCATGTTCGACCTGACCCGCGCCCTGCGCGCGAAGGGCCAGTCGCTTTATGCCGTCTCCGGTGGATTTATCGAGCTGCTGGGCCCGGCGCTCGCCACGCTCGGCTTCATGCCGGGCGATGTGCGCTGCAATCGCTTTGAGTATGACGAGGCGGGGCTGGTCAGCGGCTTTGACCGGGAAAATCCGCTCTCACGCTCCGGAGGCAAGGCGGTGGCGGTCAGGGCGTTGAAGACCCTCGCCAATGCGTCCACCGCCGTCATGGTGGGCGATGGCATGACCGATTACGAGGCGTTCGCCGAGGGTGCCGCAGACGCCTTTATCGGCTTTGGCGGCGTGGTGCGGCGCGAGCCTGTCGCCGCCAAGGCCCCTGCCTTTGCCAATAGCGTGGATGAACTGGCAGGATTGTTGGGCGTTTAGCTCTCTGGACGCGGCCAGTCTTGTCTCCCCCCGTTCACGGGGGG
>CAZCEG010000059.1:2769-10025 GCA_964497275.1 uncultured Oceanicaulis sp. | reverse complement strand
GCCGGCGTATCAGGGCGGTGAAGGCCGGTTCGTCTCCCGCAGCCGAACGCGCCGCGAGGTCTTCGTCCGTCACGCCCCCCGTATCGGCATTACTCGGAGGCATCGGCCAGCGCGCGGACTATCTCGGCGTCGAAAATCTCAGCCTGCTCCGGGGTCAGTTCGGCGCGCAGTTCGAACACATGCCGGATGGTCGCTGCCTGCAAGGCACTCATGGCAACGTGAAAATCCTCAATGGCCGCACGCACGCGCGGGCTGTAGGCTTGGTCCTCGCGCATCGCCTCGGCCAGCGCGGCATTGGATGCGCGCATGGCCGCCTCTAGCTCGCTGCGCCGCACCGCATAACGGGCCTCGATCCGGTCAAGCGTTTCCTGTTGAGAAGGCGTCAGGTCCAGCGAGCCATGGATAATCGCGCTTACTGTGGCTACACGCTCGGCGGTTGCTCCACTGCCAAGCTCGTTGCCGATTACTACACCTGCCACTCCCGCGATGAAGGCGACAGCTGCGGTCAACGCTATCTGGCGAACGCGCATCATGCCCCTTTCCCTCCCAGAATGGTCGAGGGCGCGTTCGGAGCGTGAACCGAAAACACAGCAAAATCGTTGCCCTGCGTCACCGGGACGGACATCACGCCCATAGCAAGCCCGAGCGCGAGCGTGATGGCGCCAATGCCTGCATGCAGCGCAATCGCTGCCGGCGCGCCTGCAAATACAAACCCGCGAGGCCGCTGCGTCTCCTCAATGCGCTGCCAGACCCGTGCCTCCAGCCCGTCAAGCGGGCGGGCGGACGGCGCCTGGCGCAAGGTTTCGAGATCGCGGTCAAGATCTGTCATAGGTGATCTCCTTTGGCTGTTTTACGCGGCGGGTATACATTTCCCTCAATTCGAAGCCATGTCAGGGAAAACTTCCTGAAGCGCCCTGGCCCGGCTTCTTGCCTTTGGGAATGAACCCCTTCCGTTATTTCAAGACGTCGCCAGAAGCGATCATGATGTCAGTGTGCTTCCTCGCGGCATTGCGGAACGCTCCGGACACAGCTCTCGCCAGAGTGGCGCCCGCTGCCTCTTCCGCCGGGCATCGGCAGACCGTCTAAATCTCCACCCGCACCGATTTGACTAGCGCGAAAACGCTCTTGCCCGTTCCCAGCCTGAGCGCGCTGACGGACGACTGACTGATACAGGCGTTCAGCACCGTGCCGCTCAGGTCCAGCGTGACGGTAGCGAGCCCGCTATCCGTGTTTTCGGTCACCGCTTGCACGCGCGCAGGGAGGATATTGCGGATACTGGTCCCTGCCGGACGCACCAGGGCGATGGCTATATCCTGGGCGGCTATCAGGAGTCGCACCGGGCTGCCCGGTGGCGGGGACGCGGCCAGCACCGCCACAATATGCCCCGCGGGAGTGTCTATGGCGGCAAGGCCCTCGCCTGCGCTGTCCGCGCTCACATACCCGTCGAGCACGTTCAGCCGCTCGCCCGGTGAGGCATCACGGTACAGTTCGCCTGAAAGCGCGTGCGCGCTGCCTGCGGCACGGATCACCCCGCCCTCCAGCAGCACGATATGGTGAGACAGGCGCAGCACTTCAGCCGGATCGTGCGAGACATAAATGGCCGGTATCCTGCTCATGGCCACGACACGCTCCAGATAGGGCAGGATTTCGCGCTTGCGGGCGCGGTCGAGCGCGCTCAGCGGCTCGTCCAGCAGCAATAATTCAGGCCCGGACAGCAAGGTACGCGCCAGCGCCACGCGCTGGCGTTCCCCGCCCGACAGTTCGCGCACGCGCCGGGTGAGCAGTGCGGACAGGTCGAGCGCATCGATCAGTTCCTCACCTGGCACGCCCGGCACACGGGCGCGGCGGCGCGCAAAGTCGAGATTTCCGGCTACGTCAAGATGATCGAACAGGCGTCCGTCCTGAAAGAGAAAGCCCACCGGACGCTTCCAGGCGGGCAGGTTGGTGCCCTCTGCGCTGTCGAACCAGCTTGTCCCGCCAAAGCGGATAACGCCCTCGCGCGGTGTCTCGAACCCGGCGATCACGCGCAGGAGCAGGCTCTTGCCCGCCCCGCTCGGCCCGAACACGGCGCTGACGCCGCGGGCAGGAAACCCGGTCTCGGCCTTCAGGCTGAACCCGCCAAGGTCCAGCCGGGCGTCAATATACAGCCCCTCACCCGACACGGATACGGTACCGCCTGTTCAGCGCGTAAACGCTCAGAAGCGTCACGAAGGAGAAGATGAGCAGGCCCGCCGAAAGGATATGGGCCTCCTGGTATCGCAGCGTTTCCACATGCTCGAACACGGCAATGGACAGGACGCGCGTGCGGCCGGGAATATTACCCCCGACCATCAGGATCACGCCGAATTCGCCAATCGTATGGGCGAAGGTCAGCACGCCGGCGGTGAGGAAACCCCGCGCCGACAGCGGCACCGCCACGGTGAAGAAGGCATCGAGCGGCCGCGCGCGCAGGCTGGCAGCAGCTTCCATCGCCCCGCGTCCCACCGCCTCGAACGCGCCCTGAAGGGGCTGCACCGCAAAGGGTAGCGAATAGACCAGCGAGGCCACGACTAGCCCGGAGAAGGAAAAGGTGAGGCTTTCTCCCGTCATGGTCACCCAGAAAGCCCCGATAGGCGCTTCAGGGTTCAGCATGAGCAGCAGGTAGAAGCCGAGCACGGTCGGCGGCAGCACCAGCGGCAGCGCCGTGACCGCCTCGATGACGGGCTTGAGCGCAGAGCGCGTATTTGCTAACCACCAGGCGAGCGGCGTCGCAAGCGCGAGCAGGATCACGGTGGTGACCAGCGCAAGCTGGATGGAGAGCCAGACCGGCGCAAGATCAGGCATCGGGCCAGCCATAGCCGCTGGAGAGGATGATGGCACGGGCGCGTTCGCTGGCCAGATAATCCATGAAGGCACGCGCGGCAGGGTTTGCCTCCGCCCGGCGAAGCAGGACCGCGTCCTGGCGGATCGGAGCGTGATACGTTTCCGGTACCTCCCAGCGCGAGCCGGGAGACGGATTGCGCGGACTGACCACCAGAGCGAGCGCCACCATGCCCATATCGGCTGCGCCGGACGCCGTCATGGCAAATACCTGGCCTGCATTGCTGCCCATCGCCACCCGGCCCGCCGGCAGGGTTACGCCCAACGTCTCCAGCGTCTGGACTGCCGCCATGCCGTAAGGCGCCAGCTCAGGATTGGCGATGGCGATACGATGCCAGCCGGTACCGGCGAGCAGCGCGCCCATATCGCCGGTGACGCGCCGCGGATCAGGGCTCCACAGGGCCAGCCGCCCCAGTGCATAGGTCTGCGGCACACCAGAAGCGCGCCCTTCATCGGCCAGACGCCGGGGCCGGGCTTCGTCGGCGGACAGGAACACATCAAACGGCGCGCCATGCACGATCTGGGCGTAGATCTGCCCGCTGCCGCCGGCCGACAGCCCCGCCGAATATCCCGTCTGCGCCTCAAAATCGGCAATCAGAGCCTCGGCGGCGTCCAGAAAGCTGGATGCCACGGCCACCCGGAAATCAGGCTCGGCGGGTTTTGGCCAGACGAGCACCGCCAGCAGCACAGCAAGGCCGGCAGTAAGCACCGCCCCCGCCGGCCATCCCGGCCGCTGCGCCCATCGCTCCTTCATCTCCTGCGCTCCGGCAAGCCGCCGCCCCTCAAAGGGGCACAGGCAGTGCTTACACTATTCGAAGACCGGAAACAGGATGTCGTTCTCTATCGCGATATGCTCTTCGAGATCGGCGCAGAGCTTTTCCAGCCCGCGGTAAAGCGCCCGCCATGTCCCGCATGCACCCGCAGGCGGATGAAACGCTCCGGTCAGCGCCTTGAGCTCGCCCAGCATGGCGTCGTGTTCCTCATGGTCGAGGCGCATCTGGGTGATCGGGCCGGACAGCCGCCCGAACAGGCCCTGGCGCATCATGGGAAAGAGCATCAGCTCCTCGCGCTTCATGTGCGCCTCCAACTCGCCATGCATCTTCTTCAGGCGGAAGGCGAGATTGTCCGGCAAAGCAGGATGGCCTGCATGGGCCTCCTCCACCCGCATGGCGAGGCCGATCAGTTCGGGAAACTCGCGCCGGTGAGTCTCGTGATAGCGGGTCAGTATATGATCGATCAGGGCGCGCGGCTCCCGCTTCGGGTCGAGGGTTTCGGGAAGGCTGGCAATAACACTCATATCAGGCTCCATGAGTAACCAGTTGAACGCGGGAGGGGCATTCGCCGCGCGCCATCGCCACGCCGTATTGCAGGCTGGCGGCGATACGCTGGGCGCGGTCGATGAATTGCTCGGCGGCGGCCTCAGGACAGGTCTTGCGGGCGACCATGTCGAACAGGGCCAGCCACCGCTTGAAATGCGCCGCCGTGACAGGAAGCGGTGCATGTACGGCCATGGGCCGACCGCTATAGCGGCCTGTGCGCAGCATGACGGACGACCAGAAATCACACATGCGCTCGATATGGGTGTCCCAGTCCTCAATGTGATCGGCGAAGACCGGCGCCAGCACCGGATCGGCCCGCACACAGGTGTAAAACGACCCCACCAGCCGGGTGATCATGGCTTCATCAACCGCTTCGGAAGGGGGCGGCCCGGACGGGCTGTACGGCGATCCGTGCTGAGGGAGGGGCATGACGGCCTCCTTATAAGGGGCATATTATATGCGCATTATATCGATTGTAATATGCATATCAAATGCTATTTTGGAATTCCGCTGACAGGGAAGGCTTTTTCGATGCGCCTGACCGCATTTACCGATTTCGGGCTGCGTGCACTGATGCGCCTGGCGGGTGAGCCCGAGCGGCTTTTCACCACCGAGGAGATTGCTGCCGAGTACGCCATCTCACGCCATCACCTTGTGAAAGTGGTCCGCGATCTGGCGGCTGCCGGATTTATCGAAACCCGGCGGGGCACCGGAGGCGGTTTTCGTCTCGCCCGTCCCGCCAATGAAATCAGCCTGGGAGAAGTAGTGCGCGCGTTGGAATCGCGCGCGGCGTTGGTGGAGTGTTTCCGGCCCGACGGTGGCCAATGCGCGCTCAGCCCCGATTGCCGTCTGAAAGGGCATCTGGCGCGCGCGGGCGACGCATTCCTTCGCAGTCTGGACGCGATACCGCTATCCGATTGCGCCGTGGCGACTATCCCGCATCAACCGCCGATGGTGGTGCCCGCATGACCGGATGGACACAATTCGCTCTGGCCTATGCGGTCTTCCTGCTGGCCCACATGATCCCGGCCCGCCCTGCCCTACGCCGCCGTCTTGCCGACTGGCTGGGAGAAAGGGCCTATCTCGCGCTCTATTCACTTGTCTCCATACTGATTCTCATATGGCTATTCGCCGCCGCTGCGGGCGCGCCGCGCCTTGTCCTCTGGTATGCACCGGGCTGGAGCTACGCTGCGCTGCCCCTGGTGATGCTGGCCGCCTGCCTGCTGGTCAGCTCTGGTGCATTTGCGCGCAATCCGTTCTCGATTGCCGGACGGGCAGACGGGTTCGACCCTGAGCGGCCGGGGATAGCCGGGCTCACGCGCCACCCTGTCCTGTGGGCCTTCGCCCTGTGGGCCGGCTTCCATGTCATCGTTACCGGCACGCTCGCCCACACTTTGCTGTTTGGTGGCTTTGCGGCATTTGCGCTGGCCGGGATGTTGGCGCTGGACCAACGCGCAAAGCGTCTGGCCGGTGACGACTGGCCGCATCTGTCAAGGCGAACATCCCTGCTGCCATTGGGGGCATTGATCCGGGCCAAATGGCGCCCGGACTGGCCCGTGGACAGGATGGAGATGGCAGGCGCGTCGGTCAGACTGCTGGCAGGCCTTTGCCTCTACGCCCTGCTAGCAGGGCTGCATGCACCCGTCTTCGGAGTGAACCCGTTCACGCGCCTGACAGGGCTACTGCCATGATGGCTCTGCTGGTCCGCCCGCTATGGCTATTCCTGGGCGTGGTGAGTTCCGGGCTGGGGCTTGCAGGCACCGTCTTGCCATTACTGCCGACCACGCCGTTTGCACTGCTGGCGGCGTTCTGCTTCTCGCGGTCATCAGAGAGCTTGAAGAACTGGATAGAGACCCGCCCGGGCATCGCCCCCGTTCTCGCAGACTGGCGGGAAGGCGGCGCGATCCGCCGATCCGTAAAACTTATGGCGCTGCTATCCATGCTCGCCTCAGCCCTGATTGCATGGCTCGCAGGAGTGCCCGTCTGGGCCTTGGCTACACAGGCGGGTGTCATGACATGTGCCGCTGCCTTCATACTGAGCCGCCCGACCCGGCGGCGGCATTCCACAACAAGATCCGCACCATACGCGCCTGAAGGACGCCTGATGCCATGACCCGCCGTGAAACCCTTCTGCGCTTCGCTGAAACACGCACGCCGCGCTATACCAGCTATCCCACGGTCCCGCATTTCCACACGGGTGTGGGCCCGGCGGACCAGGCGCGCTGGCTATCCGCTCTGGATCCCGCCGAGCCGGTTTCGCTCTACATCCACATCCCCTATTGCCGACAGCTATGCTGGTATTGTGGCTGCAATACGCGCGCGACCACACAGGACGGCCCGATCATCGCCTATATGGAGCGTTTGCTGGCCGAGCTCACACTTGTAGCTGACAGGCTGCCCAGTCGGATGCGTATCTCCCATTTCGCTATGGGGGGCGGCACGCCGGCCATATTGTCACCCCAGCAGATCGACGGGCTGATGGAGGCCGTGCGCGCACGCTTCGATTTTCTTCCCGAAGCCGAGCTGGCCATCGAGATCGACCCGCGTCATTTCACCCGCGCCGATGCGGACGGGCTTTCCCGCAACGGTTTCACGCGCGCCTCGACTGGCGTGCAGAGCTTCGACCCGGCCGTGCAGGCAGCAATCAACCGCATCCAGCCGTGGGAATTGGTTGCCATCACCTTCGACAGGTTGCGCGAGGCGGGAGTACCCGCCATCAATATCGACCTGCTCTATGGCCTGCCCCGGCAAAACATTGCCAGCGCCATCGCCAGCGCCGAAGCCGCCGCCGAGCTGGAACCGGACCGTCTGGCCGTGTTCGGCTATGCCCATGTGCCGCACATGAAGGCGCACCAGCGCCTCATCAACGAAGCCGAATTGCCGGGCGCAGGTGCACGTCTGGACCAGGCCGACGCCATAGAGACAGTCCTCACCGATTATGGCTACCGCATGATCGGGATCGACCATTACGCGCGGCCCTGGGACCCGATGGCGGCAGCCCTCAATGCCGGCACGCTGCGCCGGAATTTTCAGGGCTATACCACCGACCCGGCACAAACCCTGATCGGGCTTGGCGCA